>NZ_VPED01000180.1:0-1161 GCF_013417335.1 Acinetobacter sp. YH16031 | reverse complement strand
AAGAAAATAGGCAGAAAGATAAAGATCTTTTTAATGGATTTATTTGGGATAAGACCTAAATTTCGTATAAGAGATTTTATGTTAAATGACTTAAATTTTTGGAGGAGATAATGATGCCTAATAGTGAATATGAACAGGTGCATAGTAAATTAATTCAGATTATGGAAGATACTATTGATATTGCAGATATTTTGAATAAAAAAGATGCAAATAATGAGATGTTATCTGAGCAGTTACACAACCAAATGTTTGAACTAAGCAAAGCTATTCGTGAATTAAAGACTTTAAGTCAAAAGTAAATTTATACGAATCAAAAAATGGGAGCCTTTAGCTCCCATTTTTACTATATTTTTTAAGTTTTTAGGCATGTTGTACTGTCAGTTTTAAGCCTAAAGCATTCACTACACGATTAATCGTATCAAAACGTGGTGCTGAATCCTGACGTAGGGCTTTGTAAAGTGCTTCACGTCCAATCCCTGCTTCTTTAGCGATTTGAGTCATGCCACGAGCTTTAGCAATTACGCCAAGAGCATGAGCTAATTCAGCTGGATCATTTTCCTCAAGAACCATGTTGAGATACATCACAATGTCTTCTTCAGTTTTGAGTGACTCAGCCATATCAAAACTTGGTAAATCAGCGACTTTAACCATTTTAATCCTCCAATGTTTTCGATAATTTGACTGCACGATCGATGTCTTGTTGTTGAGTCGATTTATCTCCTCCACCAAGCATTACAATCACTACATCACCATGTTGGATGTAATACATTCTCCATCCAGCACCGAAGAATTCTCTCATTTCCCAAACGCCATCTTGGAGAGGTTTAATATCTCCCCAATTTCCACGTTGAACCTTATCTAATCTACGATTTAGGCGAATACGGGTCATATTGTCTTTAATGCCATCCAACCATTCATCAAATTCTGGCAGACGTTTAATTTCAATCATGAGGATTCCTTATCTTCTCACTATATTGTATTCGATCGAATACAATATGCAAGTAATCTATACGAACATCCATTAATTTCGTATAACAGCCATTATGTTAAATAGGAACCTTAGAACAATAGAAAATTATAATTTCATTGCCATAAGGAAGAATATACTTACAATCCTACGTTCGTTTGTAAAGCAATTTGCTGTGAAGCTAATTCAAGTGC
>NZ_VPED01000179.1:0-1173 GCF_013417335.1 Acinetobacter sp. YH16031 | reverse complement strand
GTGAGTGCTCTCCTGTGAATAGATTTAAAAAAAGAAATGATAAGAGGCTTTTATATTATTTTATTCGATTATATTTTTTTCAAGATATGCGAGAAACAGGATGTATATCGGAGAAAATTATTTGGGCTAACCCATATGAAAATGAAGAAAAATTACATACATCAATAATAACAAGATTCAACCATTGCATAAATTTTCTTAAATTAAATTATCAATGGGTTTGCTCTGGTGATAGTGACTTCGGTATTTTTGGTGAATACAAAGTTGTAGGTCGTGGAAAGCACGAACGTAAAGTATGGGAAGCTGAATATTGTCCTAAATTAAATGAGCGAGGTACATGGATCATTATGCGCCCTTTATGGGATATGCAACTTATTGAACCTGTATTCTTCGTTACTGACTCACCAGATGAGGTACCAGATGATGAAAAAATCTTTATGTATGAGCTGTTCACAGAAGACCAAAAAGCTATATCAGATAAGATTCTTTCAGGTGGATATAATTTAGAAGAGTCTATGACTACTCAACTAAATCACGTTTCTAAGCGCGGAACTTCAGTATCAAAAATTGCCTTCGGATTTGTAGATTGTGACTATGCTAATGCCTCAATAAAGCCAAGATTTAGATTAAAATACAGAACAAAAAATCCCTATAGTAAAAATCGAATAAGGGATCAAAGTAAGTTTGAACGAGAGTTAATACAAAAAGCAGAAAAACAGCTTTGATTAAAAATTGAACTTTTAGTGAGTTCAAAGTTATATCAAGGCTTAAATTCAAAGTTTAATCTCAAAGCTTAATCTCAAAGTTAAATCAAAGTGTAAACAGTAATAAGTTAGTATGGATACTATTACGGAGAAAAAAGAATTTTTTATATCTTATCTTTATAAAACTTCCTCCTTGACTTCATATACCGCAAAAGCAGTAATCAAGGAGGAAGGTAAGCATTTGTTTAATGTGACGCTCGTAGACACTCGCTAATATTTTTGGTGATTTGAATAGACACCATTTAGTTAGTTAAAATGGCTATTTAACATAAAAACTCTTATATGAAATAAAAAACCTAGGCACCGGCCTAGGTCTTAAATTTAAAAAAATACATAAAAATTAAGGCTATAGTCTTAATTTTTCAACTTCGCATAACGTGTATTATGTTAATTTTAGAGACTGTAACTT
>NZ_VPED01000178.1:0-1180 GCF_013417335.1 Acinetobacter sp. YH16031 | reverse complement strand
GGTAATCCTCCCATAAATAACCGAAGTTAAAAGTAGAGGTTAAGCAGCCATTAGAGGTGGCTTTCCTTTGTTAGCTAGATGTGGTCTTTCATGGTTGTAATGCCACAACCAGTTTGTTGCATAATCTTGTACTTCATCCAAAGTATCAAATAAATGCTTGCTCAGCCAACTATAACGTATGATCCGATTATAGCGTTCAATATACGCATTCTGCTGTGGCTTACCCGGTTGAATATATTCAATACGAATACCGTGCTCAGTAGCCCAGTGCACAAATTCGTGACTGATAAATTCGGGACCATTATCGCATCGGATCACTAACGGTTTTTCTCTCCACTCCAGCAATTGATTCAACGTACGAATAACCCTGATTGTGGGCAATGAGAACCCTGCTTCAATGGCTAGGCCTTCGCGGCGGTAATCATCAATCACATTCAATAATCGAAACTTGCGACCATCGGAAAGCTGATCATGCATAAAATCTAATGACCAAACCTGATTTTCTCGGATTGGTTCTTTCAATGGTTCAGGCGCATGCCGTTTTAGTCTTCTTCTCGGTTTAATACGCAGATTCAGTGCCAACTCACAGTAAATGCGGTAAACCCGCTTGTGATTCCAGCAGCAACTCTCAACATGCCGTAAATACGAGAAGCACAAACCAAAGCCCCAATCGGAATTTTCCTCAGTGAGTTCAATGAGCTGTTCAGCAATGAGTGCATTGTCATCGCTGAGTTTGGCTTGATAGCGGTAGCAGGTTTCACTAATGCCAAATGCTTTACAAGCCAAACGAATACTAATGGCATGCTGGGCAACTGCCTGTTGTGCCATCTTACGCCGGCAAGATGGCTTTACCACTTTTTTGCCATCGCTTCCTGGATGATTTCGGCCTTTAATCGCTCTTCCGCATACATCTTTTTAAGTCTGGTATTTTCGGCTTCTAGCTCTTTCAGTCGAGCCATTAATGATGTATCCATACCACCATATTTGGCACGCCATTTATAAAAGGTAGCATTACTCATGCCGTGTTCACGGCAAAGGGTCGCTACAGGTGTGCCAGATTCTGCCTGTTTCAAGATGGACATGATCTGACTGTCAGTAAATTTAGATGTTTTCATGCAGAATCTCCTGCTCGTATCTTAAGAGAAAATTCTACTTTTAGATCCTATTATTTTTAGGGGGG
>NZ_VPED01000177.1:0-1187 GCF_013417335.1 Acinetobacter sp. YH16031 | reverse complement strand
TGATTCTTTCTAGCCCTCTTGCACGTACACAAGATGCTACGGAAAAAGACGCTATTATCATCACAGCAGAAGATTTTTCGAAAGAGTGTGGGATCACACAGCACTCAGCATACGCACAGCTAGAAAAAGCAAGCAAGTCATTGATTAAAAGATATTTTTCTTATCATAATGAAAAAAACAAAAAGGTCTTATCTAATTGGGTAATTGACTGCACTTACGAATCAGGAGGGATTGCTATTCGCTTTCCCGAAGTTGTCTTATTTATGCTCAAAGAGTTCGACAAGGTAAATCCCTATACCAAGTACAAAAAAGACATCATACTGAGATTGAAAAGGGACTACTCTTTCGACTTATATCATCTAGCTAAAAAATTTCAGGCAATGGGGAGATTTGAAATATCCCTAGAAGATTTTAGAAATGAGCTAGGCGTGCCCGATTCATACAATGACCTAAGCAACTTAAAAAAACGTGTAATTCAACCGTCATTAGATGAAATTACAGAACAGACAGATATTAACGTAACCTACGAGAACATAAAATCGGGGCGTGCTGTCGTTGGCTTCCGTTTTACAGTCAAGGAGAAGTCGAAGCTGAAAGCGATTGAGGGTCGAGATCCAAATACCGTTGATATGTTCTGCAAGATGACTGACAGCCAGCTCAACACTTACAGCTCCATTCTTTCAAAAGTCCACAGCATCAGTGACCTTGCAGGCAACAAGGACTATCAAGCATTTGCGGTATGGATTTCGAATATTTTACGAGATCCAAAATCGGTTCGTGAAGAAACAGCAAAGCGCATTTTCAAGGCTTTGCGAACTGAAACACACTTTAAGGGCTAAGTTTGACCTGCCAACCACACCAAGATTTTGAAAAAAATCCTGGTGTGGTTGGCCAGATCCACTTACTGCTTTTGATCCTTATGTATCCCACGGACTTTATCTTTCCATTTTGAAAACCGCTTTTGAATCAATTTCTGTACTCGTTCTCTACTGAGTTTAATCCTGCGGTCATTGTTCTGCTGTTTGGTTCGTCTTGCAATCCTTACTTGCCCATTTTCATAGAATTTTAAAACGTCTTCTTCTCTTTTTTGCTTATACTTTTCGACCATATCTTCTTGACCTGCAAAGTTTTCAACAGCTTCATACAAAGAAATGAAGGAATGATAGATCGGAAGAGCCCATTGGCTC
>NZ_VPED01000176.1:0-1190 GCF_013417335.1 Acinetobacter sp. YH16031 | reverse complement strand
TTTAGGTTGGCTTTACTCAGGATTACGTCAATGTCAGCAGTAAATCTAATTAATGAAAATGACGATGAGAGAGAAATTGCTTCTCAGGCAGCTTGTGCACTTCGAGAAAGCTTTATTACCGCAGCTCAAAGTGGATCAGTTATGTATGTTGAAAATGATCATTTAATGAGTAAAACGCCGAATCGAACCCCAATTGTGATTAAACGTTTGGAAGGCCGGAATCCTGACCTTGCTCGACGCTTTGCTGGTCATGGAACTTTTAAAATTAAAAAACGTAAAATTAATTCGAATTGAGGCAGGCTTTTACTCCCATTCGATCGAATTTCGAATAAGAGATGTTCTGTAAATTTAGAGTATAGCCTAACGGAACAAAATAAAGTCTTAAAAAGCAACTCAAAAACCGTATTTATAGACTTAATATTTAATTTCGGTACAATATGTATTTAATTATCTAAACTCTAACGGTACAGAATGCCTAATCAGGTCGGATATATTCGAGTCAGTTCAACTGAACAAAATACTGAACGTCAATTAGATGGAATCAGCCTGGATAAGACCTTTACTGAAAAGGCAAGCGGTGGTAGCCGTGAACGTCCTCAGTTAAATGCAATGCTCGACTATCTGCGTGAAGGTGATACGGTGCATGTTCATAGTATTGATCGTCTGGCACGTAATACAAATGATCTGAACGAAATTGTGAATAGTCTGAATGATCGTGGTATAACCATTATTTTTCATAAAGAGAATTTGACCTTCAGTCATGATGTAGCACAATCGGCAATAAATAAACTCATGTTTCAGATGCTTGCTGCATTTGCAGAGTTTGAACGCTCCATGATCCGTGAGCGTCAAAAGGAAGGAATTGCAAAAGCCAAAGCGAAGGGCTTATATAAGGGAAGAAAGCGGAAGGTTGACTATGTTGAAATACGAAAAGCAATGGCTGAAGAAAATTCAACATTTAGAGGTGTTGCAGAAAAGTTTAAAGTAGGGATAGCAACAGTACAAAGAGCTTTAAAAGAAGAAACTAATAATCAATAAGGTTGATTAATGAAGACGCTTAGATATTCAAATTTAGAAAAGATCATGACCATTTATACTGAAATTTCTACTTATATTACATTTCATAATGCGACTGGTTTAACAGATATAAATAAATCAATGGAAGATTTTTGAACCGTACCGGGTTTGTC
>NZ_VPED01000175.1:0-1220 GCF_013417335.1 Acinetobacter sp. YH16031 | reverse complement strand
AGAGTCAGATAAGGCGCATATAAGACAAACACTAAAAACATATTCACGCTTAAGTCCTTGTCTCAGAACAAAAGCATTTTGAGCACCAATGGCTAATATGAGAGAAAACCCAACCCCCAATCCTGTTAAAAATGTAACCATATTGACTTATCTGAAGTATCTATTTATTTGAATTATGTGTATTTGTTTTTTTTATTCATTAAAATTAAGAATATTTTGGGTTGGCTAAATAATTCTTATGTTAGAAAAAAAACAATGCGAAGCCTTTTTAGCGGTAGTTGAGACTGGTAGTTTCGATCAGGCAGGAAAAATGCTCTGCCTGACTCCATCTGCTGTAACCTTAAGATTGCAAGCTTTAGAAAAAGAATTAGGACAGTTATTAATAATACGTAGTAAGCCTTGTAAATTAACCACATCAGGTCAGCAAGTATTTGAATATTTAAAGAAAAGTCAAAGATTGGAACAGAATTTTTTACATGATTTGATGAATAAGTCACAAGCTGAATTTTTTAAAGTGGTTATTGCATCTAATGCCGATAGCCTAGCAACCTGGTTACTTCCAACCCTCAAAGATGTACTTATAAAAAATAAAATATTGCTGAATCTAATCGTTGATGATCAGGCTCATACATATTCCTTACTAGAAAAAGGAATTGTTAATGCGTGTATCTCAATTGAACCTAAACCTATGAAAGGATGTAATTCTCAATATCTAGGTGTGATGAAATATAGAATGATCGCAACAAAAGCATTCATAAAAAAATGGTTTGCTAGTGGCATAAATAGACAAGCCCTATGCTTAGCACCTGCTGTAATATTTAATGAAAAAGACCATCTTCATTTTGATATTTTAGTAAAGCAATTCGGTCTAACAAAGGGTAGTTACCCTTTTCACTTAATACCCTCTTCAGAATCTTTTTTGACCGCTATACGACTTGGAATAGGTTACGGAATGGTTCCAGAATTCCAATTAAATAGCCTCTATGATCAAGATGAAATGATTGATTTATGTCCAGAATTAGAAAATAAAGTTCAACTCTACTGGCATCATTGGATTCATCAACCTTACCATTTAGAAAGTGTTACAGACCATATAATTAAGTACTCAAAACTCATCTTAAAATAAAATGATTGAGCCTGATTCCCTACCTATTTAACATAATAGAGCTTATACGAAACACATTTTAAAATAGTATTATTTATCAACAACTTAAAAACCC
>NZ_VPED01000174.1:0-1221 GCF_013417335.1 Acinetobacter sp. YH16031 | reverse complement strand
GACC
Organism: Acinetobacter sp. YH16031; assembly: GCF_013417335.1. Classification (NCBI taxonomy): domain Bacteria; kingdom Pseudomonadati; phylum Pseudomonadota; class Gammaproteobacteria; order Moraxellales; family Moraxellaceae; genus Acinetobacter; species Acinetobacter sp. YH16031. Next base: position 1,217 of record NZ_VPED01000174.1, on the reverse strand, counting down.
AAACAAGTCCATAAGATGCGTTTTATCGCAACAGGAGGCGTTTTAAAGGGGATTCTCAAGCCTGAAGATGAAATCACCACGGAAGAAATGATTTCGTCCTCTGAGGAAGTACAGGACGTTGGAGAGGGTCGAGTAGCGTTTCAGTTCAAACCTGAATATCGCCGATATGTCTATGCACCCAAATTCAATGAATATGCGGAGTGATCATGGATACAGAAAAAAACCGACGTTTGGAACGAGTCTTTTTGAACAGATCAGACCGTGAATATTACGACCTAGAAATTACAGAAGAACATCAGCAGCTCTATGATCAATACGTTTCAGGGGAATTAAGCGACCAAGAATTTGAAGATGGTTTAAAGAGATTAATTCCACGATCTTAGTCACGACTAAACGCCAAAAAACAAAAATCGCTATGGCAGGATAGGCAATCGTTTAACGAATTTCAGTTTTGTATGACAAATCCCGAAGGGCGCACTTACCCATTTTTTCGTTTCACTCAAAAACGGACGTTGCGTAAGGGGTTCGACCCCTTAACCCCAAGAACGCCAAAAATGAAAAATTGGAAATTTTCCCTTTTTGGCGTTTCGCACCCATTGGATTTTTTCCAATGGTAAAGTGCGCCCTTCATGTTATTTCGGGAAAAGCCGAACGAGTGTCTACGAGTGACGACCCCATCATAAAAATTCCAAAACCTTTCTTCCTTGATTACAAGCTCCCATAAAAATTCTAAGCGGGAAAAACCGAGCAAAGCGACGACCCGATTTTTGTTTCTCGAATGAGAAACGCGGAAGCGTGCATTACTGAAAAATCATCACGAATTGGCTAGGGGTGAAAAATCAAAAAAAAGGCATCTGAAAAGGGGGCAAAAATGGGGATTTTTGGGGTGTTTTTCCTTGTATTTATTATTAAGGGATAACTTCGATATTAAAAATGTGGCTCTATGCCTTGTGTGGCGTGGCTTTTAGCATGGTTTGACAGATAGATAAAAAGCCCGTAAATTTTGAGGTGCGATCCAACAAAACTTAAACGAGCTTTTTAATGACTCAATCTTGCCATAATTCCGATCTTGGAATCAATTTTTTAACAGAAATTTCACCTCATGAAGTTTCTTGGGATGAACATCGCTCCGATGCTGAATCCGTTAAAATTCTCTATAACTACTCCGTTGAACTCTCAAAATATGCAGACCGAATTAACGGCTGTTCAGGTATTTT
>NZ_VPED01000173.1:0-1234 GCF_013417335.1 Acinetobacter sp. YH16031 | reverse complement strand
CGGCAATACTTAGGGGATATGTCAATTTTTCAAATGGCTCCCCATAGGGTGAGTATTGCCGAAACTCTCTCAACCGTTTCCAAAGCCAAAGCACGAAGTGCGACGCTTTGGGGGCGAGTTGAGAAGTTGAGAGCATTAATTTTATGGTCTTAATGGCACTTTTTTAGAATAGTTTTATGTCCTTAATGGTACTGGTTTAGGATTAATAATAATTCTGCTTAGGCTATTTATTGGTTTTTTATAAGAAAATATTGACATCCATAAGAGAATATTGACACCAAATCATTGTTATTTAATAAAAAATTGAAAAAACAAGAGAAGTCATACACACTGAAGATTAGAAATATTTGGGAACAAGTTACATGGGTCTTATCTCTATGATTTCAAAAATCGCGAATTTGCTTGCGAATCTGTTATTTATTTTTGAAACTGTCTTCAATTACGTTTCATATTTTTATCTTAATTGTATTTCTGAAGTCTTTTTAATTGATCTAACAATATTTTTTTATTATATATTTCAGAAAGTTATATTGATTTAAAGAGTCTTAAGTGATTTTCTTGTTAATAAACGGTTCATACGTTTTGAACCGTTTACCTTATCAATTTTAATTTTTACGCTGATTCAAGGTTTCTTGCCCTAAGTCTTTCCAAATTTGCCACTTTGCATCATTTGGATCAATTTCGGCAGTTTTCAAAAGCACTCCTAGTAATTCAGCTGGATCTCGTTTATCCAGGTTAGCAATCTCAAAAAGTGCGCCTAATTGAATAAGGTGACGTGTACGAGCTTTGCGTTCAGCTTCCTTTTCTGCATTCAATAATTTTCTGACTGCCACTTTCTGCTTATTGGCTCGATCTATGGCTTTTTCAGCTTTGATCAAGGCATTCAGTTTTTTCTCTTGGTAGGGTGTTCTGTATTGGATTTTGGCTAATTCAAGTAAAAGTTTTTGAGCATCACTAGGATTCTTTAAAGCAGAAATGTAGGTAATTTTTTCAGACAGCCAATCATTATTCATATTCAATTCCTTAATTCATATACCGCAAAAGCACAGGCTCAATACTCAAAGAACGATAACAAAATAATTACGTCCAAGGTACGCAATTTTGTTAAAGTCGTTCTAGAGATTGTCGCCTGTACTTCCATCAAAAATTTGATGGCGCGCTTAGACGTTTCTCAATTTCATTGAGAAACCTAAGCACGTTAGGGACTTCATCCCTAAAACCCTGAAACTTCTTT
>NZ_VPED01000172.1:0-1250 GCF_013417335.1 Acinetobacter sp. YH16031 | reverse complement strand
GTATAGTTTACCTTCTGCAACTTTGGTTATCATTCCCTGCTTGCTGTGCTTATACAAGGTATTCCGACTGATTTTAAAATCCAAAGACGCTTTATTTATACTGATTCTTGCCATGTGTAACCCATGTTAAAAACTGTTCATTTATTGATGATAACAGTTGTATTCCATTGTTCAAATCATTGTTTTCTATTGTTGTAGAATCATTGTAAAAGCCTTGATTATTAAGACTTTTCATTTAAAAACAATGACTTAAACAAATATCATTGTGCTATATGCTAAATTTCAGGAAATATCCTGGTGGTCGATGCCATCTTGTTTGACATTTCACACCCGCAATTAAAACCTTCCTCATATCATCACCAGGCTAACGCCACTATACAAGGCATCACACCTATACACTTTTTTTGAGATTGTTGGGAATGTTGCTTAACACTTACCCCCACCATCAAAAGTAATCTTGTTAAAATTCCGAAATATCCTAATCACTCAGATTTTTTTATGTGCCTTAACTGCTCTGTCTACTGTACCAACGCCTACATTGAACTTCTCAGCTACTTGACGATATGACATACCGCTTTCAATAGCTGCATTCAATTCTGTGTAATCTACCTTCTTGCGCTTATCCTTGTTGTAAACACCTTTCTCCTTAGCTTTCTCGATACCTTCACGCTGACGCTCCTTAATGATAGAACGCTCAAACTCAGCAAAGGCTCCTAGCATGTTAAACATTAGAATTTGCATTGAGTTCTGCTTGCCAACTTCAAATGGCAGGTTCTCTTTATGAAAGTGAACTGCTACGCCCTTATCATTTAGCTGTGTAACTAACGTTTTAAGATCAATCAAAGATCGACCTAAACGGTCAATAGAATGAACGTGTACTGTGTCACCTTCTCGAACGTAATCGAGCATGTCTGTTAGTCCTTGGCGTTCAGTATTTTTTCCACTTGCTTTATCTTCAAAGATTTTATCGAACTCAATCCCTGTATCTGCTAACTGACGATCAGTATTTTGTTCTGTGGTACTTACTCGGATATACGCTACGTGTGCCATTTTATACTCTTTGTGTTCCGCATGATCTAGACTTGATATCTTATAGCGTTCCGATACAAAAAACAACCTTAAGGAACATGGATTTTCAAGACTTCTAGACTAATTGCGGAACATTCCGAAAAGGTACACCTTAAGGAACATTAAAGCTTAATTGTTTAATGTTATCCATAAACACCTATATCATTGATTAATAAGAAACT
>NZ_VPED01000017.1:0-66149 GCF_013417335.1 Acinetobacter sp. YH16031 | reverse complement strand
AATAAGAGGACTAGAGCCATCAGTTGAGTTACCACACAAAACTTAAAACTCTAGTCCCGATGTTTAATAGTACCGAATTATTTTGCGTAATTGATGATTTCTTTCTTAAATTTGAAGCAACCTACTGTAATTTCCTTAAACAAAGTCGTCGTTTCTCCAGAGTTCGAACCGCTCACTTGAGTATCTCAGAAATCACTTTTATCGCGATCTGGTATAAATGTTCTCATTTCACTAATTTCAAAGCATTTTTCACATGGTTGAAACAGGATAAAAATCATTTATTTAAAAGCTTACCCTGTTACCAACGGATGATTCATCTGATTAATAGACATCAATTAGCTCTACACGCTTTACATGTGGCGCTAATGAAAGGCCAAGGTACACAATATTTATGGATTGATTCAACAACTCTGCCAGTTTGTAAAAATCAACGTATTCAACGCCATAAATCATTAGTCCAAATTGCATCACGTGGTAGAAGCTCAATGGGCTGGTTTTATGGCTGTAAATTACATATTGTGATGAATCAATTTGGTGAAATTGCTTATTCTGCTTTATCCAATGGACATTTGGCTGATATCAAAATGGTTGAGAGACTCGTTAAAGAGATGGAAGTAAAGTTGTATGGAGATCGTGGCTATATTAGTCAAGAACTGAAGAGTAGGTTGAAAGAGCAAGGTATTGATTTAATTACCTATCATCGAAAAAATATGCAGGCTATACAACTTTCTGAGTCAGATAAATATCACTTAAAACAGCGCAATAAGATAGAGACTTTATTCAGTTTATTGAAAGGTCAGTACAATTTAGTGACAAGCAAAGCACGTAGTGTTCATGGATTTCTAGGAGGGATTTACGCGTCCTTGTGTGCATATCAACTGATCCATAAAAATAAGCCAACAATTCAAATTATGAAGTCATCGGCTTAAGCAGGATTCGGGTTATATTAAATAATTATTTTTAATTTTATCAGTCATTATAAGACTATAACTAATTTCATAGTGAGATAAATATAAAAAAGCTTCAAACTAATTTGATTACTCTAACTTAGTTTGAAGCTTTATAATAGCAATTAATTTATCCTTATATTTTAAGTAAATTTAATTGCTATAAATTAAATTTATCTTAATCACCATCTTTTGAAGCCTTATAAGCATACGCATAGTTATATCCGTACCCATAACCATTACCTGGCCCTTTTTGTACATCGTTCAGAATAACACCATTAACTTTCACATTAGCCTGTTCAAAACGAGTGACAGTAATTTCAAGCTCTTTAATTTGTGTTTTACCATGACGTGCAATTAATAGATTCACACCAGCATATTGTGCAATGATGATACCATCAGTTACGGCTAATATCGGCGGAGTATCAATCAATACGTAATCAAAACTAGCAGAAGCTTGGTCAAGAAAAACTTTGAACTTATCTGTACTGAGTAATTCAGATGGATTTACTGGGCTTTTACCTCGAGTAACAAAGAATAAATTATCAACCTGTGAGTTTTGAACTACATCTTCATAACTATTTTGATGATTTAATAGTTCGGATAAACCTGGTTGTACTTCTTTATTAAAATACTTATTTAAATAACCGCGACGTAAATCGCCATCAATCACTAATACGCGGCTTCCGCCTTGGGCTAAAATAGTTGCTAGGTTGGTAGTAATAAATGATTTACCAATTTCAGGGGCCGGACCCGAAAGTGCAATAATATTATTTTTGGCATTACTCAAAGCAAAATGGATTGCAGTACGCATACTGCGTAAGCTTTCAATTGCAATGTCACTACTATCTTTAACCGCAAGAATAGGAATGTTCTTTTTCTTTTTCAGCAAATTGATGCGACTTTCTTGAATAGGAGATCGAGGAACTGTTGCATATACAGGCAGATCTAGTTCTCTTTCAATTTGTGCTGAATCTTTGATTCCCGAACGCATCATATTGCGCAATAAAGCAAGTAATGTTCCTAAAAAACCGCCTAAGAAAATAGATAAAATTATAATTTGTAATTTCTTTGGTTTAATCGGTTCAATTGGTTCTACGGCAGTATCGACAATACGTACATTGCCAATTTCACCAGCTTTAGCGATGCGAAGTTGTTGATAAGTATTAAGTAATCCGGTATATAACTGTTGTTTAACTTCAACCTCACGATAGAGTTGTAAGTAACGACGCTGTAAATCAGGAAGTTGCTTTAAAGTATTACTCAATGCTGCAATTTTACTATTAATTGCACCGAGTTGAGCATTCATTTGTTCCATTACTGGATGTTCTTCAGTATAACGTGCAGAAGCTTCAGCAACTTTAAGTTCAAGTTCAGCTTTTTGTGTTTCTAGAGCAATACTTTGAGTCAAATACAGTTCTGATTCTTTAGTTAAGTCCACAGTATTATATTGCTGACGGAACTGGTTAAATTCACGTTCTACCTGATCTAGCTGCTGGCTCAACTCAGGGAGTTGTTCATCTAGAAACTTCAATGTTTGGGCAGATTCAGCTGAACGACGTTCAATATTTTGCTGACTATAGGCTGTTAAGATTGCATTTAATACTTGAGTAATATGCTGTTTATCTTGGCCCTGATAATTTAATCCAAGTACACCCGTCATTTTACCTTTTTCAGCCACTGAATAATTATTAAGTATGCGTTGCACTGCTGCAGGTAAAGTCAGCTTTTTAATATTATAAGTAGAATCTAAGGGATCTTTGCTATAAATGGCGACTTTCCAAAGACCATATCTTGATTGAATTTGACTGGTTTGGTTTAAAGGAGCAGTAAATATAATGTCATTTGTTGCTGCATCAGTTAAATTATATTTATTATGATCGAAACTTAATAAAAGATTTTTGTTTTTATAATAGTTTGGAATATCAAACTGTCTTACATCAAAACTTTGTTGATTATCTTTAAAGAGTACGGATTTTGTTGAATACTTAATATCATAATTATGATTTTTTAATAATCGATTCCAGATCGAATCTTCAGTACCAGAAATTACAAGGTCCAAGTTTAACTGGTTAATCACTGAGCCAAGCACAAGACGCGATTTTAAAATCTCGATTTCAGCTTGAGCAGGAGATTTCTGCTCAATCATATTAGAAAGATCACCTAATAAAGCTGCTGATGCTCCCTTACTATCTTCTACTTGTACCAAGGCATCTACGTTATAGGTATCTGGAGTGATCCGTAGATATAATAAAGCTGCAATTAAACTCAATAATATGCAGATCGTGATCAGTTTCCATTGAGCAATTAAGGAAAAAAATAATTCCTTCAGATCAATAGTATCTTCGGTATTGGCAGTTTGGCTCATAATTTAAATATCAAAAAGTGAAAATATTAAAAAACTTAAATATATTTTTTCCAGTCAGTAATACAGTCTTGAATCAATCTACAAGTTTCATCAAAGACTGTTTGATCATGCTGATAAGGATCGGCAATATTTTTACTTTGCCAATGCCCCAGTCTAAAGGTTTTACCTTTAGCAAAAGGCCAGGTTTGTTCTATATGTTTTTGCTGATTCTGGCTCATAACTAATATCAGGTCAGCTTTTTTAATGAGTTCTGCATTCAGTTTTTTTGCAACATGAGGACTCATATCAATTCCAAAGCGTTGCATACACAGACTCGCTTTTTCATCAGCTGCATGGCCAATTAAACCAGAAATACCTGCAGATTCAATATTTAAATGAGGATATTCCTGTTTTAAAAAATATTCTGCCATTGGGCTACGACAAATATTACCAATACAGACCACTAAAATATTGTTAATTTTCATTAGTTCCCCAAACGATCTAAATTATACAATGCATTTGAGAAAGGAATAACCTGGTTAACTACACGTTGCCAGCGTGCAAGACCTGAAGCATCTACATAAACAATATCATTGCTACGCATTTTAAACTGATTTGCTAGGCCAAAGTCCCCAATATTACTGAGATCCATATGATATATTTCTGTCATTGGAGAATTTACATTACTTCGTACTACATAGATTTTACTGCGACTAGCAGAAAGTGGATTTAATCCCAAGCTTTCCCCAATTACATCGCTAAGACTCATGCCTTGGTCACGTATAGGTAATGACTGGTTTTTACCTGACTCACCCATAACGTAAATTTTTTGATTCTCACGATTATTGACATATAAGGTGTCATTAGGCTGTATTAATAAATTATGTAGAGAGAATCCGGCTTTTTCTAATTCTAAGGTATTTAAACTATAGGAACGTCCTTCACGAACTAATGTAATAGAAGTATTATCACCTTGCTCAGGATTGATACCACCTGCCATTCCTAATGCTGTATAAACACTCACAGGTTGATCATTGAGATAAAACTGTCCACCTTTTACAACATTGCCCTGAACCGAATATCTTTTACCTTGATATGATAATACCCGAACGATGACATCTGGAGTCTTTAAGTAACGTGATAACTGGCTACGTAATTCACGATTGACCTGGGCTACTGATTTTCCTGAAGCTTGATAGCGTCCAATAATTGGAAAATGAATATAGCCATCTGAATCGATCTGGAAGCCATTCGCTTGTGCAGACTGATCACTCGTAATATTACTTGCAGAGGTAAGTTCTGGATAAGCCCATAAATAGATAGATAAAATATCACCCGGACTCAACTGATAGCTGCGGTGCGATGTACTAAAAAGATGAGCATATTCTTGTTGAATATTATGTACAGCAGGCTGAGCAGCCATAATTGATTCTTGATCTAGCTTAATGACATTTACTGTAGTGCCTAGATCAGTTTGATAAACACCCTCACTAGGTAAGTCATTTGTTTGTAGACCAGAGGTGATTGCACACCCTGTAGTGGTAATACCACATGCCAATAAAACAGCTAATCGAAAGTGTCGCACAGGCTTTCCTAAATATTAATTTTTAGATTCATTCAAATTGGAGTTATTCTACCGAAGTTACCAGTTATATACATAACAATTTGTAACTTATTACCAGTTTTTTTAAAGGGAAAAATTAAGTTTATAACAGATAATAATTGTATTAAATAAAATACCAAATTTTCACAAAAAATATACATTACTTTATAATTTAAGTTATTTGAGCACAAATCATAATAGAAATTTTATTGTTTTCTGATACTATTCGTGCCGGAAGATTTAATCTCTATAAGCACAGTATAAATAAGGCGTTGACATGCTATCTATTGCAGATTTAAAAATTGCGGTGATTGGTTTAGGTTATGTAGGTTTGCCACTTGCAGTAGAATTTGGGAAAAACTTACCAGTTATAGGGTTTGATATTCACGAAAAACGGATTAATGAACTAAAAGGTGGTCAAGATCATACTTTAGAAGTATCACCAGAAGAATTAAATCAAGCTAAGAAGCTTAGTTACTCTTCTACGTTAGAAGATTTAAAAACCTGTAATTTCTTTATTGTAACAGTTCCTACCCCGGTAGATGAAGTAAATAGACCCGATTTAACTCCTTTAAAGAAAGCAAGTGAAACACTTGGTAAAGTGCTTAAAAAGGGCGATGTGGTAGTTTATGAATCCACTGTATATCCTGGTGCAACCGAGGAAGTTTGTATTCCAGTATTAGAAAAAGTATCTGGTTTAACTTTTAATCAGGACTTTTTTGCTGGTTATAGTCCTGAGCGAATTAATCCAGGTGATAAGGTAAATACTTTAACTAAAATCAAAAAAATTACTTCGGGTTCTACACCGGAAATTGCTGAACTTGTTGATCAGGTTTATAGCAGTATCATTACTGCAGGTACACACAAAGCTTCTAGTATCAAAGTAGCAGAAGCAGCAAAAGTCATCGAAAATACCCAGCGTGATTTAAATATTGCTTTAGTTAATGAATTATCTGTAATTTTCGATCGTCTTGGAATTGATACCCTAGATGTTTTAGAAGCTGCAGGAAGCAAGTGGAACTTTTTGCCATTTCGTCCTGGCTTAGTTGGAGGACATTGTATTGGGGTTGATCCTTATTATCTAACTCATAAGGCAGAAGAAGTAGGGTATCACCCACAAGTCATTTTGGCTGGTCGTCGTATCAATGACAATATGGCTCGTTATGTAGCTCGAAATACTATTAAACACATGTTAAAGAATAGTATTGATGTGCCACGGGCAAAAATTGGTGTTCTGGGGATTACTTTTAAAGAAAATTGTCCAGATATTCGTAACAGTAAAGTAGAAGATCTGATTAAAGAATTTCAAGCTTGGGGAGCACAAGTTGTAGTGTGTGATCCGTGGGCCGATGCTGAAGAAGTACGACAGGAGTATGGAGTAGAGTTGTCTACAATTGATGCAGATCATCCAGTAGATAGCTTGGTTGTTGCAGTAGGACATAATGAGTTCCGCACCCTGACACCAGAACAATTACGTAGTTATGTAAATGCTTCTAAACCTGTTATAGCCGATGTAAAAAGCTTGTTTAATCGAGAAGCGTTATCTGCACAAGGCTTTACAGTATTCCGTCTCTAAAATTTATTGATATAAGTGAAAAACATGAAAAAATTTGCTCTTATTGGTGCTGCCGGCTATATCGCTCCTCGTCATTTAAAAGCGATTAAAGAAACAGGAAATACATTAGCTGTTGCAATGGATGTAAATGATTCTGTAGGGATAATGGATAGCCATTTCCCAGATGCAGAATTCTTTACTGAGTTTGAAGAATTTGAAGCTTATGTAGAAGATCAAAAGTTGAAAGGTGAAAAGTTGGATTATGTAGCCATTTGTTCACCTAACTATTTACATGCCCCACATATGAAGTATGCATTAAAAAATGGCATAGATGTTATTTGTGAAAAACCTCTAGTTTTAAACTCGGAAGATCTGAATTTATTATCTGAGTATGAAAAACAATATGGAGCAAAAGTAAATTCAATCTTACAACTTCGCTTACACCCCTCAATTATTGCCTTGCGAGATAAAGTTCAAGCAGCCCCAGAAGGTAAAGTCTTTGATGTGGATCTGACTTATTTAACTTCACGTGGTAAATGGTATTTAAAATCATGGAAAGGATTAGATAAAAAATCTGGTGGTGTGGCAACCAATATTGGTGTGCATTTCTATGACATGCTGCATTTTATTTTTGGCAAAATTGTGAAAAATGAAGTGCATTATCGTGACGAAAAAACAGCGTCTGGTTATTTAGAATATGAACGTGCCCGTGTACGCTGGTTCTTGTCAATTGATGCAAATAACTTGCCAGAAAATGCAGTTCAAGGTGAGAAATTAACTTACCGTAGTATCACCATTGAAAACGAAGAGCTTGAATTTTCAGGCGGCTTCACTGACTTACATACCCAAAGTTACCAGCGTATTCTAGAAGGTAAGGGTTATGGTGTTGAAGAAAACCGTGCCGCAATTGAAACTGTAGAAGTAATACGTGTTGCACCAGTGGTTGAATATCCTGAAAATCCACATCCTTTACTTGCTAAGGTGAAGTCAGCATGAGTTTTTATCAACATGAAAGCGCTATTGTAGATGATGGTGCGCAAATTGGGGAAGGTTCGCGTGTCTGGCATTTTGTTCATGTATGTGGTGGTGCAAAGATTGGTTGCGGTGTTTCCTTGGGGCAGAATGTCTTTGTAGGAAATAAAGTTGTCATTGGCGATCACTGCAAAGTGCAAAATAATGTCTCGGTCTATGATAATGTCACCTTGGAAGAAGGTGTATTTTGTGGGCCAAGCATGGTGTTTACCAATGTTTATAATCCGCGTTCGCTCATTGAACGTAAAGATGAATACCGTAATACCCTTGTGAAAAAGGGGGCAACTCTCGGTGCTAACTGTACTATCGTCTGCGGTGTCACTATTGGTGAATATTCATTTGTAGGCGCGGGTGCGGTAGTCAATAAAGATGTACCTGCCTATGCATTGATGGTCGGTGTTCCTGCAAAACAAATTGGCTGGATGAGTGAGTTTGGCGAGCAGTTAGATTTACCTTTAGAAGGTGAAGCCCAAGTGGCGTGTGAACACACAGGGGCAATTTATCGCTTAAATGGTAAGATTGTGACCAAAGAGCAGGCGGCAGCATGATTGAATTTATTGATTTAAAAGCACAACAAGCACGTCTTAAGGATAAGATTGAAGCAGGGATTCAGAATGTCTTAACACATGGCCAATATATTCTTGGTCCTGAAGTTAAAGAGCTTGAAGAAAAACTGGCAGCCTATGTAGGTGCAAAATACTGTATTACATGTGCAAATGGTACAGATGCTTTGCAAATTGCACAAATGGCGTTTGGTATCGGTCCGGGTGATGAAGTGATCACGCCCGGATTTACCTATATCGCAACAGCAGAAACAGTTGCAATATTGGGTGCGACGCCTGTCTATGTCGATGTCAATCCAAATACATATAATTTGGACGTTGCACAATTAGAGGCAGCGATCACCCCGCGTACGAAAGCCATTATTCCAGTAAGCTTGTACGGTCAATGCGCTGATTTTGATGCAATCAATGCAATTGCAGCGAAATATAATATTCCTGTTATTGAAGATGCAGCGCAAAGCTTTGGTGCAACCTATAAAGGTCGTAAAAGTTGTAACTTAACTACTGTGGCTTGTACAAGTTTCTTCCCAAGTAAGCCTTTAGGTTGCTATGGGGACGGTGGTGCGATTTTTACCAATGATGATGAACTGGCAAAAGTGATTCGCCAAATTGCACGACATGGGCAAGACCGTCGTTATCATCACATTCGTGTAGGTATGAATAGTCGTTTGGATACATTACAAGCTGCCATTCTTTTGTCAAAACTTGAAATTTTGGATGAAGAAATGCAAGCGCGTCAGCGTGTAGCAGAAACCTATACCAAACTGTTTAATGAAGCGGGTGTTAATACTACACCATGTATTGAAGCACATAATCAGAGTGCATGGGCGCAATATACCATTCAAGTTGAAAGTCGTGATGATGTGCAAGCGAAGTTAAAAGAGCAGGGTATTCCTACAGCGGTACATTATCCAATTCCATTGAATAAGCAGCCAGCAGTAGCAAATGAGAATGTGAACTTACCTGTTGGTGATGCAATTGCTGAGCGCGTGATGAGTTTGCCAATGCATCCTTACTTGACTGCAGAAGCGCAAGAAAAGATTGTTGCGGCACTTTTGAGTAAATAGTTGTGAAAAGCCTTCTTGATAAATTTAATGCAAAGTTAAATGCACAAGGGGGCTTTTTAAAAGCAGTATCCGTCTTGGTTGGAGGTACTGCTTTTGCTCAGTTAATTGGTTTTTTGTGTTTACCCATATTAACGCGTTTATATACTCCAGAAGACTATTCTGTTTTAGGTGTGTATGTTGCAATTGTGGCTATTTTAGCTGTAATTTCATGCTTAAGATTTGATATAGCCATCCCTATTCCAGAAAATGAAAATGATGGAAAGGCATTATTACTTTTATCATTTTTGAGTAATATAATTTTTAGCATAATTCTTTATATAGTACTTTTTATAAGTTATCCATACATACAACATTATAAAATAATTGATCAGCTATCTTACTGGATTTGGTTAATTCCACTTGGTGTATTTGTATCAGGGTTTTATTCTGCCCTGCAGTTTTGGGCAACACGACATAAAAGATTTAAAGATATTGCTAAAACTCGTATGACACAAGCTATATCTGGAAATGCTGTAAGTTTAGCTGGTGGTATGTTTTCTGTTGGTTTTGGTGGGTTAATTGTTGGGCAGCTTTTAAATTTCTCTGGTGGGCTATTTAAGTTAGCTGTGAGTGCTAAAAAGGATTTAGCTGTTGTTAAAAGCAGTCCATTAAAAGCGACATTTGCAAAGTATAGCAATTTTCCCAAGTATTCTACTTTTGAAGCATTGGCTAATGTGAGTGCAATTCAACTACCTTTGATTCTTTTGGCGAGTTATATAATTGGGCCAACAGTTGGGTATTTAATGCTTGCTATGAAGGTTTTAGGTGTGCCAATGGGGTTAATTGGCTCTGCATTCTCACAAGTATATTTAGCAAATGCAAATCAATATTTAGAAAGAAAGACACTTTATTCTTACACAAAATCTATAATATTTAAAATATTTAAAATAACAATTATTCCATTTGTTGTATTGGCTGTAATTTCTCCTTTTATTTTTAGTTATATATTTGGAGAAACCTGGAAAGATGTTGGCTTGTATGTCTTAGCAATGTTGCCATGGTGTTTTATGCAAATATTATCTTCACCTGTTTCGATGTCACTTCATATAATAGGTAAACAAAAAGTAGCTCTACTTTTGCAATTCACAGGCTTTTTATTAAGGGTTTTAGGTTTGCTTTTGGTTGTAAATTTATTTTCTGATAAAATATTAATATATTATTTTTTATCTGGATTTCTTTTTTATATATTATATTTGGTTGTAATACTATATAAATTATTATTGAGTGAGCAAGATGGGTATTGATCTACTGAAAATAAAAAAAGAGTCTTTAGGTTTTTTGTTTTTTATAATGATATACCCTTTAGATTTTATATCATATATGATTTCATCTAATTGGGGTTTAGAAATTCCTATTGGTTTTGTTGGGTCATTAATTTCTATTTTTATTTTTTTATTTTTTTATTTTTTTATCTCAAGTAAAAAAAATTTAATTATCTATATGTTTGTTTGTGTTTTTGCGGTTTTTATGAGTTATTTGATGTGGATTTCAAATAATGCTAATTTGTTAGATTATTTTTATTTGCTTAAGATTTCTGGTGCATTTTGCTGTGGTATTTTGTTTTTTAGTTTTTTGAGAAAAACAGATGTAAAAAAATTAAAAAATATAATATTATTTTTTTGGGTTTTAATGTTTTTATTAATATTCAATTTTGATTTGGGTGAGAATTACCTTCGTTTAAGTGATGCTTTTGCACTTGTATGTTTGCTCTATATTTCCATGCTTGATAAAATTAAATATCAAGTTTTATTTTTAATTTTATCGGTAATGGGTTTGTATTTTCTTGAGTCAAGGGCCGGTCTTTTATTATTTTTGTTAAGTGTGGTTCCTTTGATTTTTTTGAAAAATAATTTTTTAAAATTTTCTTTGGTTCTTTCTCCAATTTTTTTGCTGGCATATTATTATATTTTAAGGTTGAATGAATCAATATTGAATTATAATGATAATAGGTTTTTGAGATTAATTTTTTCTACTGACAGTGACACATCTTTGAATGAGCGAAAATACTTAAATGAAATGGGTTGGGAAACTTTTTTAAGTAATAAGTTTGTTGGTGATTTTGGATATTATAAGTACTCTTTAGGTGAAGGTTCTTATGCCCATAACTATATTTCATTTTTGGCTGAATTTGGAGTTTTGGGGTTGTTTATTTTGGTTGCATTTTTAATTTTTTGTTTAATATCTTTATTTAAATTATATACATCTAAGACTATATTTTATTTTGATTATATTGTTCTTTCATTTATTTTGTTTGGCTTGTTTGGTGTGCTATTTGCAAAAAGTTTTTATTGGCTATATTTTTTCTTTTGTTTTGGTGTCATTTTTTCATATTATTCTTCTTTTAGAAGTAATGGTAATGTGCGTAAGGTTTCTTTATGATAAATATTATTTTTCACTGTCCATTTGTCCTTAATTATAGCGCTACTTCTGCAAGTGGTATTAGACCGATTAAAATGTTGGAAGCTTTTCAGGACTTGGGTTTTAATGTGGATGTGGTTTCTGGTAATAGTTCAGATCGAAAAAAAATTATTAATATTATTAAAAAGAAAATTAATTCTGGAACGACTTATGATTTTGTATATTCTGAAAGTTCCACTATGCCTACAGCTTTAACAGATCAACATCATTTACCATTGAGACCATTTCTTGATTTCGATTTTTTTGATTTTTTAAAAAGTAAAAATATTAAAATTGGTTTGTTTTATAGAGATATATATTGGATGTTTGATGATTATGGAAATAATTTACCATGGTATAAGAAACAATTAGCTTTGTTTTTTTACCGATTAGATTTGAAGATGTATAACAATTTACTAGATAAACTTTATTTGCCTTCTTTAAAAATGGGAGACTATGTTAAAATTTATAATAAAAATATCATTGATAATTTGCCACCTGCACACTCTACATCTAATTATTTAGTTAAGAATAATTATAGTGAAAAATTAAATCTACTGTATATTGGGGGTATGGGTGTTGATTACAGGATGCATAAGCTTTTTGAGGCAGTAAGCGTACTTCCAAATGTTTGCCTAACTATTTGTACAAGGGAGTGTGATTGGAAGAATGTAAAAGATGAATATGGTTTAATTTCTAAAAATATTAATATTGTACATAAAAGTGGAAGTGAGCTTGAAGAGTTGTATGATAACTCTCATATAGCTATTTTATTTGTTGAACCAAAGGATTATCGTGAGTTCGCAGTACCTTTTAAATTATATGAATATATAGGACGAAACAAACCTATAATTTGTACATCATCAACATTGGTTGGTGATTTTGTAGCTAATAATAATATTGGTTGGGTACTTGATTACGATGTTAATGAGTTGGTTAATTTATTGTCCAATATGTCTAAAGCTGATTTTGATAAAAAAACTGAACGAGTTTGCGAGTTGAAAATACATGAAACATGGGAAAGTAGAGCTAAAAAAGTATGTACTGATTTAGGTGTAAGTTTGTGAAAGTAATTTTATTATCAAGTACTAATAGCATTCATACAATACAGTGGGTTCATCATCTATGTAAATTAGGTCTTGATGTGCGAGTGATCTCTCAGCACCCTATAGCTGATAATTTTCCTAAAGAAGTGAAAGTCCATGTTTTACCCTTTTCTGGTTTTTTAGGTTATTTTTTTAATGTTTTTGCATTAAAAAAACTTTTAAAAGAAATTAAACCAGACATTTTAAATGTTCACTATGCGAGTGGTTATGGTACGACTGCGCGTTTAGCTAACGTTCACCCCTATGTGCTTTCAGTTTGGGGGAGTGATGTTTTTGAATTTCCTTACCGTTCTTTTTTTCATAAAAAGCTATTACAAAAAAATCTCAAAAGTGCGGATGTTATAGCATCTACCAGCCTAAGCATGGCTAAACAAACTCAGCAATTTGTAGACGGCCATAAAAAAATTGAGATTACGCCTTTTGGTGTAGATCTAGAAAAATTTAACCCTAGTTGTTTTGATAAAAATACGAATGCTCAAACCATTTGTATTGGCACTGTCAAAACACTTAAACATGTATACGGTATAGATATCTTATTAAAAGCTTTATCGATAGTTTTTAGCGATATAAAAAATGAATTTCCTGAAGTTTCTAACCAATTAAATTTTAGAATCGTTGGTGGTGGGACAGATATGGATGAACTTAAAAAGCTTGCTGTCGAATTGGGAATAGATCATCTAACACATTTTACTGGATCTGTGTCTCATGAAGATGTTCCAAGTGAATTAAATCGCTTAGATATATATGTTGCACTCAGTCGACAAGAAAGCTTTGGTGTCGCTGTGGTTGAAGCTCAAGCTATGGGTATTCCTGTCGTTGTATCAAATGTTGGTGGCTTACCTGAAGTTGTGCAAAATGGAAAAACAGGTTTTATTGTAGATAGTGAAAATCCTCAACAAGCGGCAAATGCTATTAAAAAACTGATTTTAGATACTGAGCTTAGGCAAGCGATGTCTGTAGAAGCTAAACAATTTGCACATTCGAATTTCTCATGGCAATCGTGTGCAGAAAATATGTCAGATGTTTATCACAAAACATTAAAAATTTTAAAGTAAGGTAATTAATATGAAAATTCTTACAGTAATTGGCGCGCGCCCACAATTTATTAAAGCGAGTGTAGTATCAGCTGCGATTGAAAAAACAGCGGGTTTGTCTGAAGAGATTATTCATACCGGTCAGCATTTTGATGCAAACATGTCTAATATTTTCTTTGACCAACTAGGTATTCCAAAGCCTCATTACCAATTAGATATTAATAGCGGTAGCCACGGTTCTATGACTGGTCGTATGCTTGAAGCGATTGAAAAAATTTGCTTAGAGTCAAAACCAGATCGTTTAATGGTATATGGTGATACGAATTCAACATTAGCAGGCGCATTAGCAGCATCTAAATTACATATTCCTGTTGCGCATATTGAAGCAGGTTTACGTAGTTTTAATATGCGTATGCCAGAGGAAATTAACCGAATTTTGACGGATCAAGTCAGTGATATTTTATTCTGCCCAACTGAAACTGCTGTTAAAAACTTGAAAAATGAAGGTTTTGAGGCTAAACCAGTTCATGTTTTAAATGTGGGCGATGTGATGCAAGATTCATCAATGTTTTTTGCTGAGCGTGCAGTAAAAGGTGAAGCACTTAAAGCTGTACCTGAAAGTAATTTTATTGTTGCTACATTGCATCGCGCAGAAAATACCGATGATCCTGTACGCTTAAAAGCAATTGTGGATGCACTGAATTACATTCATAAAAATATTTTACCAGTAGTACTGCCTTTACATCCACGCACACAAAAAGTTGTGAAATCTTTAGGGTTGCAATTGGATATGTTGGTGCTTGAACCGGTGGGTTATTTAGAAATGATCTGGTTGTTAAAACATTGTAATGCTGTGGTTTCAGATAGTGGTGGTGTTCAAAAAGAAGCATTTTTCTTTAAAAAGCCATGTATCACTATGCGTGACCAAACAGAATGGGTTGAATTGATTGAACATGGTGTCAATATTTTGGCTGGTGCAGATACTCAAAAAATTATTAATGCAACTCAGGCGATGTTAAATAAAACTATTGAGGACCCTTTAAATTTATATGGTGGTGGTAAAGCATCGCAAAATATTGCCAATGTATTAGCAGGTATATAATTCAAGATGAGTCAGAAGAAAACCATTTGGATAATCAATCAATACTCTTCGACACCAGAAACAGGTGTTGGGGGGAGACACTATTATTTTGCAAAATCTTTAGCACAATTAGGGTATGAGGTTTACTTAGTTGGTGCAGCGTTTACACACCTACTTAGAGAACCACCAGTTCTTGAAAATAATTTTAAAGTTGAGCCAATTGCAGACAACTTTAATTTTGTATGGGTAAAAATGCCAACGTATGCTGAAGCACATAGTAAAAAAAGGATTGCTAATTGGTTTTCTTTTGCATGGAAAATTACCAAACTCAAAAATATTTTGCCTAAACCTGATGTTATTTTATATTCCTCTCCAAGTTTAGTGGGATATTTGGGTGCGGAAAAATTAGCACGTGATTTATCTGTGCCATTGGCATTTGAAGTCCGTGACATTTGGCCTTTAACTTTGTGTGAATTAGGTGGATATTCTGAAAATCATCCATTTATACGGTTATTACAATGGATTGAGGACCGAGCTTATAAGAATTCTGATTTTGTTTTATCAAATTTAAAAAATTCTTATGAACATATGCAATCTAGAGGAATGAAGTCTGAAAAATTTGCATGGGTACCTAATGGCTTCCTAAAAGAAGAGGTTGAGAGTGCCCAACCATTAGAGCAATCTACGTTAAATCAAATACCTAAAGATAAGTTTATTGTTGGTTATGCTGGTACGTTAGGTATTGCGAATGCTTTAGATTCTTTTATTCGAGCAGCAAATGAGTTAAAGGGATATTCGGAAATTGCATTTGTACTTGTGGGTAATGGGAAGTTAAAACAACGTCTACAGCAGCAAGTAAATGAATTAGGTCTGACCAATGTTTACTTTGTCGATGCTATCCCCAAAAGACAAGTTCAAAGTTTACTAAAAGTCTTTAATGTTTGTTATATCGGCTTAACTAAAGATCCACTTTTTAGATTTGGCGTTTCACCTAATAAACTTTTTGATTATTTATACGCAGGCAAACCTATCTTGTACGCAATTGATTCGGGTCGTTATACGCCAGTTACTGACTCCCAATCAGGCATTCAAATTGAACCAGAAAATGTAGAACACATTGTAGATGGCGTTCTTAAACTTTATAACATGAGTCCTGAAGAACGAGCTGTTATGGGGCAAAATGGGCATCAGGAAGCAGTTCAATCATACGAATATGGAAGTTTAACTAAAAAATTGGCTTCAATATTATTTAAGGAATAATTGTGAAAAGACTGTTAGATATTATTATAGCCTCTATTGCACTTATTCTGCTTTCTCCTCTATATGCATACGTTGCATATAAAGTGAAAAAAAATCTAGGTTCGCCGGTGTTGTTTCGTCAAGTGCGTCCAGGTTTAAATGGTAAGCCATTTGAAATGATCAAATTCCGCACCATGAAAGATGCAGTAGACGCACAAGGTAATCCGCTACCCGATAGTGAACGCTTGACCCCATTTGGCAAAATGTTGCGTTCAACGAGCTTGGATGAAATGCCAGAGCTTTGGAATGTCATAAAAGGTGATATGAGTGTGGTTGGCCCACGTCCATTGCTGATGGAATATTTACCTCTTTATAACGAAGAACAAGCCAAGCGTCATCTGGTACGCCCAGGTATGACAGGGCATGCACAGGTCAATGGACGTAATGCCATTAGTTGGGAAGAAAAATTTAAACTTGATACCTGGTATGTCGAAAATCAATCAGTCTGGTTAGATTTTAAAATTATGCTAAAAACGGTGAAAAAAGTGCTCGCCAAAGATGACATCAATGAAGCGGGTGAAGCCACAATGTCTAAATTTACAGGTTCAGAAAAGGATTCAAATTCATGATTTCTTATATTGGTGTATATGGTGCAAGTGGTTTTGGTAAAGAAGTCATGCCTTTGGCTAGACAACAATATCCCACATTAGAGAAACAACAATTTGTATTTATTGATGATAGTGGGGCAGGTACTAGTTTAAATGGATATCAGGTCTTAAGTTATGAAGATTTCTTAAAGTATCCTGACCAAAAAAAGGCAGTAACGATTGCAATAGCCAATAGCCAGGTTCGTGAAAAACTGGTGAAACGTTTAACTGAAGATCAAATTCAACATTTGAATATTCAGGCAAGTAATACAGTTATTTTAGATGAAGTTCAGATTGGTGAAGGTAGTTTACTTTGCCCTTTCACTTGTCTGACATCCAATATTAAAATTGGAAAATTTTTTCATGCCAATATTTATAGTTATGTCGCCCATGATTGCGTGATCGGCGATTATGTCACTTTTGCCCCTGGTGTAAAATGTAATGGCAATATTCATATTCATGATCATGCCTATATTGGTACAGGTGCAGTCATTAAGCAGGGTACTCCAGACCAACCGCTAGTTATTGGTAAAGGAGCTGTGGTTGGTATGGGTGCAGTCGTGACCAAAAGTGTCCCCGCAGGTGTTACTGTTGTAGGTAATCCAGCACGTATTTTAGAGAAAAAATAAGTTTTTAAAGTTTTGAAAATTAGGAAGTATCATGTTAAACACTGCATTTGAACCATGGCCAAGCTTTACGCAAGAAGAAGCCGATGCTGTCTCCCAGGTTTTATTATCCAATAAAGTTAATTACTGGACTGGACAGGAATGCCGTGAGTTTGAAAAAGAATTTGCTCAATTTGCTGGCACACAATATGCAGTAGCATTGGCGAATGGTACCGTGGCTTTGGATGTAGCCTTGAAAGCCTTGGGGATCGGGGCGGGTGATGATGTGATTGTAACTTCACGTACTTTCCTTGCATCTGCTAGCTCTATTGTAACTGCTGGGGCAAATCCGATTTTTGCCGATGTGGAAATTGACTCGCAAAATATCTCACGTCGTACGATTGAAGCAGTTTTAACGCCTAATACCAAAGCGATTATTTGTGTGCATCTCGCTGGCTGGATGTGTGATATGGATCCAATCATGCAATTGGCAAAAGAAAAAGGCCTGTATGTGATTGAGGATTGTGCCCAGGCACATGGTGCCATGTATAAAGGAAAATCTGCAGGTTCAATCGGTCATATTGGTGCCTGGTCATTCTGTCAGGATAAAATCATGACCACGGGTGGTGAAGGAGGGATGGTCACTACCAATGATGAAAATTTATGGAAAAAAATGTGGTCTTATAAAGATCATGGTAAAAACTTTGACAGTATATATAACAAACAGCATCCACCGGGATTCCGCTGGTTACATGACTCTTTTGGTACCAACTGGCGCATGATGGAAATGCAGGCTGTAATTGGACGGATTCAATTGAAAAAGATGTCTGAATGGACAGCACAGCGTAATGCAAACATGGAAAAAATTTATGCTGTATTTGCAGATAGTCCATATTTTACAGTTCATCGTCCATCAGATGATTATGTACATGCTGCCTATAAATGTTATGTACAAGTCAATACTGATGCTTTACCAGAAGGCTGGTCACGTGACCGAATCATGACTGAAATTAATGCCGAAGGTGTACCATGCTTTAGTGGGTCTTGTTCAGAAGTCTACTTGGAGCATGCTTTTGATGACACGCCATGGCGTCCAAAAGAACGTTTAAAGAATGCTCAAAAACTGGGTGAAACCAGTCTAATGTTCCTAGTGCATCCAACGTTAACAGAAAATAATATTCAAACAACTAAAGATGTTATTCAGCAGGTGATTAGTCGCATATAATTCTCTAGGATTCAATCATGTAAAGTGTATCTTTATAGGTACACTTTAAACATTTATCCAAGTTTTTACCTCAATTCTCTCTAATATTTAATATGAGGTAAAAATTTATAAATAATTATTGAGAAGACACAGCAAGTGAAATCTATCATTCTACCTTTAGTTGAATCTCCACGTGCGGCTAAACAGACCTTTCTCGTTATTTTAGACTTTTGCATATTCCCAGTGCTGATCTGGCTTTGCTATGCCATTCGTCAATTCGATCTGGGTGCAGAAGTTGTTCCCAATATTCCTTTTGGTACAGTTTGGGTCAGTGCCATTGCCGTATTGGCTTTATTTGTTTGTGGTGTTTATCGGTTTATTGTTCGTACTTTTAATGAATTTTTTATTGTTAAATTAGGGCTAGCGACTGTTCTGGCCGTCATTGGTTTATATTTGCTTGCATATGCAACACATGCGTTCATTCCTACTTCTATTCCTTTGATGTTTGGCTTCATGATGTTTGCCTGGGTCTGGTTTAGTCGGGGAATAATTCGTTTCGTTGTTCGTTCTTACTTATATGCAGGCGTATCGAAAAAACGGATTGCGATTTATGGGGCAGGTTATGCAGGGCAGCAGGTTGCAGCAACTTTAAATCGTTCTAATGAACATTTACCAGTCATGTTTATTGATGATAATCCTTCATTGAGCGGTCAGAATATTGGTGGGATTCAAGTTTATGCACCAGAAACTGCATTAAAGTCTTTTACTAAACTTCGTATTGATGAAATTCTGATTGCACTTCCTTCAGTAGGGCGGATTCGAAAAAGTGAAATTGTAAAATTTTTAGAACCTGCACATTTAAAAATTACTGAAATTCCAGGGCTGACTAAACTGGTCAATGGTGAAATTCGAGTTTCTGATATTCAGGAAGTTGATATCATTGATCTATTGGGGCGTGATCCAGTTCCTCCTGTAGCGGAGTTACTAGAAAAAAATATTAAAGATAAAGTCGTGATGGTTACAGGGGCAGGGGGCTCCATTGGTTCAGAGCTATGCCGTCAAATTATTAAAAATCAACCGGTAAAACTTATTATCTATGAGCTGACAGAGTTTGCTTTATATAGTATCGATAAAGAATTACGTCTTAGTGCCAGCTGTGAAATTATTCCGATTCTAGGTTCGGTGGTGGATGAAAGTAAACTGGAACGGGTCATTGAGCAATATGGCGTTCAAACCGTCTATCATGCTGCTGCTTATAAGCATGTTCCTTTAGTAGAATGTAATCCATTGGCAGGCTTGAAAAATAATGCGGTAGGGACGGCCTTTAGTGTCAACGCAGCAGTCAAAAAAGGCGTCGAGACCTTTGTACTGATTTCGACTGACAAAGCGGTACGTCCGACCAATGTCATGGGTGCGACCAAACGTATGGCAGAGCTTTATTGTCAGGCCATGGCTGAAGCACAAAATCAAACCCAAATAAGTATTGTACGTTTCGGAAATGTCTTGGGTTCATCAGGTTCAGTTGTTCCCTTATTTAAACAGCAGATAGCCAAAGGTGGACCTATCACCGTCACTGATCCTGAAGTCACACGTTTCTTTATGACGATTCCTGAAGCTTCGCAGTTAGTGATTCAGGCAGGGGCTCTAGGCACAGGTGGAGATGTATTCCTGCTCGATATGGGAGAACCGGTAAGAATCCAGGATCTTGCTCGTCAGATGATTTCACTGAGTGGCTTAAAGGTGAAAGACAGTCAAAATCCCAATGGTGACATTGAAATTCAATACACAGGGTTGCGTCCAGGCGAAAAACTGTATGAAGAGTTATTAATTGACCAAGAAAATACAGAGATTACTTCACATAAGCGAATTTTAAGATCGGTAGAAAAACATTATCCTTTAGCTGAAATTCTGGAAGTATTTAATCGTATGCATGTGCTGACAGCGACTCAAAGTGATGTAGATTGGGCGTTAATGCAGCTTGAACATTATGTCGATGGTTATCAGCGTGGTCAGGAAATTAAAGTAAATTAAATTTGGAAATAATTAGGTTGAATAACATGATTAAAAAGGCAATTCTCCCTGTTGCAGGACTTGGCACACGTTTTTTACCAGCCAGCAAATCTATTCCCAAAGAAATGGTGACGGTGGTTGACCGTCCGGCCATTGAATATGTGGTAAAAGAAGCAATTGCGGCTGGAATTGAGCAAATTATTTTGGTGACGCATTCTTCCAAAGCATCGATTGAAAATTACTTTGACCGTAACTTTGAACTTGAAACTACACTTGAGCAAAAAAATAAAACCGATTTACTTAAAGAAGTTACTGAAATTTTACCTCCTCATGTTAGTGTGATTAGCGTACGTCAGCCACAACCTTTAGGCCTTGGTCATGCGGTACTTTGTGCTAAAGCTGTCATTGGTGATGATGACTTTGCTGTGCTGTTACCGGATGTTTTGGTTAAGGATCAAGATACTCAAAATGACCTGTCTCGTATGATTCAACGTTATGAACAATCTCGTGCATCACAAATCATGGTTGAGGCAGTTCCTGATCATCTGGTTGATCAATATGGGATTGTAGATGTTTCTGCTTCGCCTGCGGAAGGTGAAAGTACGGTGATGCAAGGGATTGTGGAAAAGCCGGCGATTGGTACTGCACCGTCGAATTTATCTGTGGTAGGTCGTTATATCCTTCCGGCAAAGATTATGCAACTACTGGAGCAGACACCGAAAGGGGCAGGTAATGAAATCCAGCTAACTGATGCGATTGCACTATTGCAGCAAACAGAAGTTGTCGAAGCTTATCGGATGAAAGGCCAAACCTTTGATTGTGGTAGCAAGCTCGGCTATCTTAAGGCTGTATTGCATTATGGCGTAGATCATCCCAAACTCGGTGCTGAGTTTAAAGCATTGATTCAGGAATTGGCCTTATAATAAAAAAGGGATACTATGAAAGTCGCAGTATTAGGAAAAACCTTATTCTCAGGTGTTATTTCAGCCCTTTTAGCTGAATGTGGCCATCAGGTCGTATGGTGTAATAGCTTTAATACTGATGAGCCTGCCCGGACATATTTCCAAGATGAATCTTTACAGTTATTGCTACAAAAACAGCAGGAATTAGGATTCTTAAACTGTTGTGATTTTCAGCATCTGACTTTTAATCAGGATGTTTTTTTCTTCAGTTTTAATGCTACCGAAGAGCAGCTAGCATTTCAGATGTTAAATACCATTCATCATGCCTGCTTTGCGCACCCTAAACTGATGATTAATGCCTCTACCTTTGGTTTACACGGTACAGCGCGATTCCAGCAGCTTTTGCCGAATGATGACTGGGTCTATCTTCCAGATATTATTCAAGAAGGAAATGCTATTCGCAGTTTCGTTCAAGCGACTCAACTGATTGTGGGTTGCGATCAACCAGATGTACAGCTCAAGGTTAGAGAGCTGTTACGTCCCTTATTCCCTCGTGCCCAGCAATATCTGTTTATGCCTATACTGGATGCAGAATTTACCAAGCTGAGTATTTCCGGCATGTTGGCTACCCGGATCAGTTATATGAATGATCTGGCAAGCGTAGCTGAAAAACTGGGGATTGATATTGAACAGGTCCGTCAGGGTATGGCAGCCGATAATCGTATTGGTTCAGCTTATCTATTTCCAGGTGTGGGTTTTGGTGGGGAAAACTTTTCTCATGATATCCGGACGCTGACTCACGCCGTAGCGGATTCAGGGGTGAAAAACCAGTTACTGGAACAGGTTTGGGATATTAATGAGCAACAGAAAGAGTTGTTATTCCGTAAGCTATGGAATTATTTCCGTGGAGACCTACATGGGAAAACAGTCGCCATCTGGGGAGCTGCATTTAAAGAAAATACGCCAAGTATCCAGCAATCTCCGGTACATGCCATGTTGGCAGCATTGTGGGCGCAAGGTGCAACAGTGAAACTGCATGATCCACAGGCTTTGACCAATATTGAACAGATTTATGGTCAACGTAGCGATTTAATTTTATGTGAAGACCAGTATCAGGCGGTAGAAGATGCAGATGCATTGTGTTTAATCACGGCCTGGAAACAGTATGGTAGCCCAGATTATGCTTATCTCAGCAAGTTGATGCAGCATCCTTTGATTCTGGATGGACGTAATCTCTATGACCCTGCTTATATCAAGTCACGCGGTTTTAATTATATTGGGGTGGGACGTTGATGTTAGACCAGCTTAAATCAGACCAGAATACCAATAATGCTTATAAAAAGCTGAATTCTGTAAAAGAACAATTGAAATCGATCCATTTACGCCAACTATTTGCAGCAGATCCTGAACGGTTTAACCAATACTCGGTGCAATTTGAGCAGGTAGTTTTTGACTATAGCAAACATAGAGTCAATCATGATGCTGTGCAGCATCTGATTGAATGGGCAGAGACACAAAATCTAAGATCTTGGATCGGATCTTTATTTTCCACTCAGACGATTAACTATACTGAACAACGTGCAGCCATGCACTGGGCCTTACGTTTGCCGAAAGAGGACCAGCAGCATGAAGATCTGGCAGCTGAAGTTCATGCTCAATTAGACCGTATGTATGCTTTGGTCGAACAGATTCATGCCGGACAACGCCGTGGCGCTACGGGTGAAGTCATTCAGGATGTAGTGAATATCGGGGTAGGGGGATCTGACTTAGGACCGTTAATGGTTAGTCATGCGCTCTCGGATTTTAAATATCAATCTGCCAAACCCCTGAATGTGCATTTTGTTTCCACGATGGATGGTAGCCAGCTATCTGAATTGCTGCATCAGTTACGTCCAGAAACCACGCTTTTCATTATTTCTTCCAAGTCATTTGGAACGATTGATACCTTATCCAATGCTCAAACAGTGCGTTTATGGCTGGAAAAATCTTTAGGTCAACATCCTTCTATCGTGAAGCATCATTTTATTGGGGTATCCACTAAACCTGAAAAAATGACAGCTTGGGGTATTGCACCTGAAAATCAGCTGTTGTTATGGGATTGGGTCGGGGGGCGTTATTCTCTCTGGTCGTGTATTGGTTTGCCGATTGCACTCAGTATTGGAGTAGACGGTTTTAAACAACTGCTGGCTGGTGCTTATGCCGTCGATCAGCATTTCCAGTACAAGCCTCTGGAACAGAATATTCCAGTATTAATGGGCTTACTGGGTGCCTGGAATACAAATTTTCTGGATATTCAGACCCATGCCATCTTGCCTTATGATGGACGTCTGAAATATTTCGCGTCTTATTTGCAGCAACTGGAAATGGAATCCAATGGTAAATCCATCCAGCGCAATGGTGAAAAAGTACAGCTCGACACTTGTCCGATTATTTGGGGCGAAGTTGGACCAAATGCTCAACATGCCTTTTATCAGCTGTTACATCAAGGCACCCAAGCAGTCAGCTGTGATTTTATTGCTCCTGTTAAACGTTATAACAGTCAACAATATACTTATGTTGATAATGCTGATGCTTTGATTGAACAGCATCATCTGGCTTTATCTAACTGTTTGGCACAATCACGTTTACTGGCATTTGGTAATGATGCCTTGGATCAAACTGAATTGCAGGGTTTACCAGCTTATAAACAATATGAGGGCAACCAGCCAAGCAGCACTATTTTATTACAGGAATTAAATCCTTATAGTCTGGGAATGCTGATTGCGTTATATGAGCATAAAGTTTTTGTGCAGTCGGTACTGTGGAATATTAATCCATTTGACCAATGGGGCGTAGAAAAAGGCAAAGAAATTGCCAACCAGCTGTTGCCTATACTGAATGGCGAACAAACCGATATTAGTAGTCTGGATGGTTCAACCCAAGGTTTAATTAAAATCCTAACAGCTTGATTAAAATTATAATAGGAAAGACATGGCTAAAATTTTAGTGACGGGTGGAGCAGGTTATATTGGTTCACATACCTGCTTGGAACTATTAAATACGGGGCATGACGTCGTAGTATTGGACAATTTATCCAATAGCTCGGTTGAGTCTTTAAATCGTGTTCAGCAGTTGACCCAAAAAAGCCTGAAGTTTGTAGAAGGTGATATTCGGGATAGTCAGATCCTAGATCGAATATTCCAGGAAAATACCATTGATGCGGTGATTCACTTTGCTGGCCTAAAAGCAGTTGGTGAGAGCCAGCAAATCCCCCTTAAATATTTTGAAAATAATATTTCCGGTTCAATTAGCCTGATACAGGCCATGGAGCGTGCTGGGGTCTTCTGTCTGGTGTTCAGTTCTTCAGCCACTGTCTATGGGGAGTTCAATCCTTCACCTTATCAGGAAGATATGCCCTTAGGCATGCCCACCAATAACTATGGCTACACCAAAATGGTGGTTGAACAGTTATTGGAGAAGACCGCTCAAGCCAATCCACAGTGGTCGATTGCCTTACTGCGCTATTTTAATCCGGTAGGTGCACATAAAAGTGGCCAGATCGGAGAAGATCCACAAGGTATCCCGAATAACCTGATGCCATTTGTTACACAGGTGGGGGTAGGGCGACGTGAAAAGTTGTCGATTTTTGGTCATGATTATCCGACTGAAGATGGGACATGTGAGCGGGATTTCATTCATGTTGTCGATCTGGCCAAAGCGCATGTTTTGGCGATTCAGAATCGTTTGCAACAAACGGGTTGCCGTGCCTGGAATATCGGTACAGGAAAGCCTATTTCAGTACTGGCAATCAAGAATACCTTTGAGCAAGTAAATGGAATAAATATTGCATTTGAATATGCACCAAGGCGAGCTGGTGATCTGGCCAGCTTCTATGCAGATAGCCGCCGTGCGACAGAGGAACTTGGATGGACGGCAGCTTATACTCTCGAGGATATGCTAGCTGATAGTTGGAACTGGCAAAAGCAGAATCCCCATGGATATGGATAATAAAATATGAATTTTATTTATGGGATTATGTGTCATCAATTGACTAATCCACTTGTTTATCTTGTAAATGAGCTGATTAAAAGTCCTAATAGTAAAATTTTAATTCATGTAGATAAAAAATCAGATCTTGATCATATAAAAAAATCGTTACCAAGCAGCTCACAAATAGAATTTTTGAAAGAAAGAGTGGATGTGTATTGGGGTGGCTATACTCAAATTGAGGCCACTCTAAAACTTTTAAATTATGCCAATCAATTTGAATATAATTATTTTTCTTTATTGTCCGGTGATGATATTCCCTTAACATCTATTGAAAGTATAGAAAAATATCTTTTAAGCAGTGATCAGGAATATATCGGTTATGAACTTCAAGCAGATCCAAGAAATCGGATTAAATATTTATATCCAGATTTCTTTTTTATTAAAGAAAAGTCAGTTTTAGAAAAAATCAAATGTAAGCTAATTATTTTTTTACATAAACTTGGTTTATATACTCAAAATATAGAAAGTTTGCCGAAACTATATAAAGGATCTTTATGGTTTATATTAAGCCATCAGGCGGTTCAATATATTTTGGATTTTATAAAAAATAATAAAGACTATGATTTGGCCTTTAGAAAATCACTGTGTGCCGATGAAGTATATTTTCACACCATTATTCAGAATTCATATTTACAGGAAAGAATTTACCATCCAGAAGATGAGGAACAAGTATCTGAAGGGGGATTAAGATATATCGACTGGATGTTAGGACCAGATTATCCCAAAATTCTAGATGAGTCTGATTTTGATAAGATGAAGCAATCAGGCATGTTATTTGCCAGAAAAGTGAAGGCAAATATCGATATAAATCTGCTCAAACAATATTTTCAATATTCATAATAAAAAGCCCCATTCAAAATGGACAGTTCGTCTAATCTGAAGGGGGGGACTTTTCTAAAGTTTTTTCTAATAGTTAAAATTATCCCTGAATTAACTGGGTGAGCTCATCTACATAAGATTGCATTGGACGAGGGTTCTGGTCACGACGGCTTTCAATATTTAAGCGTAGTAAAGGTTCAGTATTGGAAGCACGAACGTTAAAGCGCCACGCCCCAAAGTTCAGGCTAACACCATCTGTCTGATCGATTTCTGGTTGCTGGTCGGCATAATGATCAAAGATTTTTTGGATCGTCGCCTGAGTATCTGCGACTTTAAAGTTGATTTCACCCGAACATGGGAATTTGGCAATCATCTCTTCAACTAGGGAAGATAGTGATTTTCCAGTTTCAGATAAAACTGCGATAGCAAGCAACCATGGAATCATGCCACTATCACAATAAGCAAAATCACGGAAATAGTGATGAGCACTCATTTCACCACCATAGGCTGCGTTGTGCTCACGCATGACATCCTTAATAAAAGCATGTCCTGATTTCGACTGAATAGCTGTTCCTTGATATTGTTCGACAACATCAAAAGTATTCCAGACCAGACGTGGATCATGTACGATTTTTTCGCCAGCTTGTTTTAGCAAGAAAGCCTGTGCCAGTAAACCGACAATATAATAGCCTTCAATAAATTGACCTTTTTCGTCAAACAGGAAGCAACGGTCAAAATCGCCGTCCCACGCAATGCCCATGTCAGCTGAATGTTTAATCACAGCATCACGTGTACTGGCACGATTTTCAATCAGAATCGGGTTAGGAATACCATTCGGGAAATTACCATCCGCCTCATGATGAATCTTAATAAATTCGACTGGAATATTGAGTTCTTTAAATTTAATCTCAATCGCATCAATCACATGACCCGCTGCACCATTACCTGCATTCACCACCAGCTTCATTGGTCGGATTTTTGCTGGATCAATATAACTCATCAGGTGATCAACAAATTCAGGCAGGATATTATATTTTTTTGTCGTACCCTTACTTGTAACTTCAGCGAATTCATTATTTTCAGCCAGTGCCTGAATGTCTTTAAGGCCGGTATCTGCGCTAATCGGACGAGCATTTTCACGGACCAGTTTCATTCCGTTATAATCCATCGGGTTATGACTGGCAGTAATTTCAATGCCACCCTGAACATCCAGATGAAATGCACCAAAGTAAACTTCTTCAGTGCCGGTCATGCCCAAATCGAGGACATTGACACCTGCATCATTTAAACCACGAATGGTCGCCTGTTTTAAGTCTTCACTGCTAAGGCGTACATCACAGCCAACTACAACGTTTTTTGGTTGATAAATCTGTCCATAGGCACGACCAATGCGGTAGGCGATATCTTCATTTAATTCGGTACCTAACTTGCCGCGAATATCATAAGCTTTGAAACAAGAAAGTTTTTTCATAATTTATTATTTAAGAGTACAATTGAAAAATATATTCTAACCCAAATAAAGATTTTTACCATTCAGCTGGTTACATAATATTAAAATAATGTTTCATTTGAAAAATAAAGTATTGTATTAGAAAAATTATAAGGACGAAAAATATGTCTAATAATAAATTATATTCAATTAATATATTGAGATTTATTGCTGCAAGTTTTGTCTTGCTCAGTCATATAGAAAATAAAGTTCATCAGTATAATATCCTGTCTTTAGAATGGTATCGATTTAGAGGGCCAGGTGTTGATATTTTCTTCGTAATGTCCGGGTTTATTATCTGTTTAACGACAGCTAAAAAAAATATAACCCCTATAAAATTTTTAAAAGGTCGGATGCAAAGAATATTGCCTCTGTATTGGTTCTTTACCACTGTGGCTCTTTGTATTTTTTTATATAACCCTGACCTCATTAATATGAGTGGTGGATATACCAATATTATAGCTTCTTATTTATTAATTCCAGGGGAGTATAAGTTCCTTGTTCAAAATGGCTGGACCCTAAGTTATGATGTTTATTTCTATATCATTTTTGCTTTATCTCTCTATTTCTTTAGAAATAAAATAAATTATATTGCATTAATAGCGGTATTAACCTTTTTGCCCGCTGTAGGAATATTGGTATTAAATTTAGATAAGGTGTTCTTTTTTAATGTGATTCTTTTGGAGTATGCCTTGGGTATATGTGCATATCTCATTTATATAGAATGCAATTTAAACTTTATTCTGAATATTATTCTGATTCTATTGGGAACTGCATTTATTTTTTTTCAGAATATATTTAATGTGTTTGAAACTGTTTTCGGTCGTGCTTTGGACAGGGGAGTACCAGCCTTTTTATGTGTGGTTGGTGTGATTGGTCTGGAAAGCTTTTTTAAAAACCACTATCATAAATTTGTAAATATTTTAGATAGATTAGGGAACACGTCTTATTCTATTTATCTAAGTCACCCATTCATACTGGTTATAGGAACAAAATTATATATAAGCTATTACTTTTTTCAAAATCTTAATTTTGCTTTATTTTTATATGTGATCTGTATTTTCATTGGATACTATGTAAATAAATTTATTGAAGTACCTTTAAATAGGACAGTTAAGAATTCATTTAACTCAAATTCTATATGGATATTAAAGATTAAAATATTTATTCAGAATTTAAGAAATATATAGTTAACCTGTTATATGAGAGTAATCAATATCCTCATATAACAGGCTAATTTTATGAATTATTCAACTGTTACTGATTTTGCCAGATTACGTGGCTGGTCAACATCAGTACCACGCAGGACTGCCACATGGTAAGACAGTAGCTGTACTGGAATACAATAAACAATTGGCGCTAAAACAGCGTTTACTTCAGGAATATACACGACATGCTGGCGTTCTTTGGCTTTAATACCGCTATTTTCATCAGCAAAAACAAAGAGCTCACCGCCACGTGCCTGAACTTCTTCCATATTGGATTTCAGTTTATCAAGCATGTCATCTTGCGGCGCCAGAATCACTACTGGCATATCATTATCGACTAAAGCCAATGGGCCGTGCTTCAGCTCACCCGCCGCATAACCTTCTGCATGAATATAAGAAATTTCTTTCAACTTCAGTGCACCTTCCAGTGCGATCGGGAAGTGTGTACCACGACCTAGGAACAGACAGTGCTGTTTCTCTACAAAGAGTTCAGAGAGACGCAGAATTTCATCATCATGACTTAAAGTATCTAGAAGTACCTTAGGCATATGCCATAGTCCAGTGGTGATCTCAGTCATCTGTTCAGCTGAAATAGCATTTTTCACTGTACCGATTTTCAGTACCAGTAACATCAAAGCTGCGAGCTGGGTGGTAAAGGCTTTGGTTGAAGCCACACCAATCTCAGGACCCGCTAAAGTCAGCAGGCTGTAATCTGTTTCACGTACCATTGAAGAAGTTGCAACATTACAAATCGTCATCGTTGTAATATTTACACCTTTTGATGTAGCACGTTTTTGGGTATCACGCAGAGCAGCTAAGGTATCGGCTGTTTCACCTGACTGAGAAATACACACATAGAGTGTGTTATTAACAATCACTGGCGTACGGTAACGGAATTCACTGGCAATCTCGACCTGACAAGGCAGATCAATCAGCTGTTCAAACCAGTATTTAGCAATCATGCCAGCATGGTAACTGGTACCACAGGCAATAATTTGGATTTGCTGGATTTTTGAAAAATCCTGTTCAGCATTCACCAGAAAGTCTTCACGCAGGGTATTGCCATTCAAGGCTTGTGAAATGGTTTGTTTTAGCGCTTCAGGCTGCTCATAGATTTCTTTGAGCATATAGTGCTTATATTCACCCTTAGATGCATTGCTAACAGTAGCATCCAGTTCTTTTACTGGGCGATCTACCAGTTGACCATCCACAAATACTTCAATGGTAGTACGGGTCAGACGTGCAATATCACCTTCTTCCAGATAGATGAAGCGATTCGTGATCGGTAATAAAGCCAACTGGTCAGAACTGATAAAGTTCTCGCCAATACCTACACCGATGACCAGTGGTGAACCTTCACGAACAGTAATCAATTCATCAGGATGATCTGTATGTACGATCCCCAGCGCATACGCACCTTTCAGCTGTGGTACGACCTGACGAACAGCTTCAAGCAGACTAGGAGTAGATTTCAGTGCATCGTTGACCAGATGGGCAACCACTTCAGTGTCAGTTTGTGAAGTGAATACATAGCCTAAAGCTTCAAGATCATCTTTCAGCTCCTGGTAGTTTTCAATGATACCGTTATGAACTACAGCAACATTACCCGAAATATGGGGATGAGCATTGTTTTCAGTCGGTTTACCATGAGTTGCCCAGCGTGTATGCGCAATGCCTAATGAACCATTAATCTGTGATTCATTCACAGCTTGTTCAAGATTCGCGACTTTACCCACACGGCGCTCACGTAGCACCTGGCAATTATTGATTAAGGCCAGACCCGCAGAGTCATAACCACGGTATTCAAGACGTTTTAGGCCTTCAATTAAGATATTGCTGATATTACGTTCCGCGATGCCACCGACGATACCACACATATTAACTTCCTCTTATTTCTTGATTTTTTGCGGACGCTGATAGTTTTCTTTGGCAAATTGCTTGGAACGTTCTACCGCTAAACTGTTCTCTGCCACATCACGGGTAATCGTTGAACCCGCTCCCACTGTCGCACCATTACCGATCTGGACCGGTGCAACCAGAGAGCTGTTAGAACCAATAAAAGCATGATCCCCAATGATGGTCTTAAATTTATTGGCACCATCATAGTTGCAGGTAATCGTCCCTGCACCAATATTGGAACCGCTACCGACTTCAGCATCACCTAAGTAAGTGAAATGATTCGCCTTAGAACCTAGACCAATACTTGAGTTTTTGACTTCAACAAAGTTGCCAATATGGACTTCAGCTGCCAGTTTTGCCCCTGGGCGCAAGCGTGCAAATGGACCAATCTGTGCTTCTTTACCCACAATTGCATGATCAAAGATGCTATATGGCTGAACTTTAGTACCCGCTGCAATCTTGGTATTTTTAATCACGCAACCTGCACCAATTTCAACATTATCACCGAGTTCGCAATCACCTTCGATAATGACATTGATATCGATACGCACATCTTTACCAACAGTGAGTTGGCCTCGTAAGTCAAAACGGCTTGGGTCAATCAGATGTACACCTTGCTGCATCAACTGTTTAGCCTGATAAGCCTGGAACTGACGCTCTAAAGCAGCCAGTTGCACACGGTCATTGACGCCTTCCACTTCAAAAGCCAGCTCAGGTTCTACAGATGCAACACTCATACCATCTGCTAGTGCCATTGCTACGATATCTGTCAGGTAATATTCACCTTGTGCGTTGTCATTGCTTAAACGTGGAAGCCATTCATGTAACTTGGCATTGCTGACCGCATAAATACCGGTATTAATTTCTTTAATTTGGCGCTGTTCTTCAGAAGCATCTTTATGTTCAACAATGGCTTGAATCTGACCATCTTTACGTACAATACGACCATAACCACTGGCATCTGCAAGCGTTAATGTTACTAGGCCAATGCCTTGCTCTTGAGTAGCATCGAGCAGATTCTGAAGCGTCTGCTGGCTAATACAAGGGACATCACCCGACAGGATTAGTGAAATACCATCTTTAGGCAAAACAGGTAGTGTCATTTGTACGGCATGACCGGTACCAAGCTGTTCGGCCTGTTCTACCCACTGGATATCCTGGTCTGAAAATGCGGACTGAACCTGCTCACCGCCATGACCATAAATGGTAATAATATTGTCTGCATTGAGTTTTTTTGCTGTGTCGACCACATGGCCGAGTAAAGGTCGTCCTGCAAGCGGTTGTAATACTTTCGGTAAGTTGGAACGCATACGGGTTCCTTTACCTGCAGCAAGAATAATCACAGTCGTAGACATGTTCTAATCCTAGATATGGCTCAAGCCATCGTGAAGTAAAAATAAATCCAAATACAAAGTGCTGCCCAGAGGCCAGCGATAATGTCATCCAGCATGATGCCAAAACCACCCCCAACCTGACGGTCAATGACCCGAATCGGCCAGGGTTTCCAGACATCAAATAATCGGAACAGGGCAAAGCCAATGAGTAGCCATAACCAGTTCATCTGAGCTAAATAGATCAGTGGCAAAAAGGTAATGGATTGTCCTGCAAATTCATCCCAGACAATGCGTCCATCATCATGTACACCCATAACCTTGGCAGTTTGGCCACAGATATATATGCCAATCAGGGACATAATGACAATGGCAAAAAGACTATTTACAAAACCTAAGTAGAGCCAGATGGGTACAAATAAAAGTGCAAAAGCTGAACCAAAAGTTCCGGGCGCTTTAGGTGCCAGACCAGAACCAAATCCTACCCCACTAAAGACAATGAGCCGGTTGGTCCATGACATGCTTTTAAAATTGATCGCAGGTTTATGCAAAATGTTGATATCCGTTAAATTGAAGTGAATGATCTACGCCATCTTTTTCAAAAGTTAAACCGTGTTGCTGCTGAATGGAGCCAATTATACTAATCGAAACATCCAGCTGTTTTTGCAATAATTTTTCATAATTTTGCGGGCTTATTGTAAAGCATAACTCGTAGTCATCACCACCCGCGAGGGCATATTGCCAACGCTGTTCATCATTTAATGCCTGCAGGGTAGGGCTGATCGGCAATTTTTCAAGCGCTAAAATCGCTCCAACCTGAGAAGCTTTGAGAATATGTCCCAGATCCTGTGCGAGGCCATCCGAGACATCAATCATACTATTGGCTAGGCCTTTTAAGGCAGTACCCAACTGACAGCGTGGGGTTGGATAATCCAAACGTTTCTGTAATGGGTGACCGAGATGATTTAAGGCGAAAGCTGCATCACCCACTGTACCGGATACACAAATCAGATCATCAGGCTTGGCACCTGAACGTGGCACAGCTTGTCCTGTATCTACCCAACCAAGGGCAGTCACAGATAAGGTCAAATGAGGGCTTTGGGTGGTATCACCACCAATTAAGCTCACACCAAATTGATCGCAGCAATCATAGAGACCCTGACTAAAGGCTTTTAGCCAGTTATGATCAATTTGGGGTAGGCTCAAGGCAAGTAAAATACTATGCGGGGTCGCGCCCATCGCAGCAATATCAGAAAGATTAACAGCGACAGATTTCCAGCCAATCGCATGAGGATCGGTGTCTAAAGGAAAATGACGTCCAGCAACGAGGGTGTCGGCACAGATGACCAGTTGTTGCTGTGGAGGAGGGGTGAGCAAGGCTGAGTCATCGCCAACGCCTAAATCGACAGAATTTTTATTCTGACGATTAAAATAGGTATCGATAATCGAAAACTCAGCCATACAACAATTCGACTAGACTAGTTGGCTTGCTGTTTTTCTGCTGCACGTAAAGTTGTCGCTAAACGGTCCAATACACCATTGATGTATTTATGGCTGTCTGCACCGCCAAAGTGTTTAGCTAACTCAATTGCTTCATCCAGAACCACGCGGTATGGAATCTCAAGGTGTTCTTTGAGTTCATAAGCGCCTAGGCGAAGTGTAGCGAGTTCTACACCATCAAGTGCAGAAAGTTCGCGATCCAGCACAGGGATAAGCAAAGCATCCAATGCTTCATGATTGGCAACCACTTGAGTCAACAATTCATGATAATAGCTGAGATCCACTTTGTGCATGGCATTGTCTACACGAGTACGTGCTTCAATCTCATGCACCGGATTGTGGCTCATCTGCCATTCATAAATTCCTTGTACAGCAAAGCGACGTGCTTTACGTTTTGCTGCATAAGTTGCTTGAAGTGTTTGCGACATAGCGTTAAATAGCCTTTAACAAGTTAACCATTTCAATAGCAGTCAAGGCAGCTTCACTACCTTTATTACCTGCTTTTGTACCCGAGCGTTCAATCGCCTGTTCGATACTATCCGTAGTCAATACACCATTAATCACTGGTAAGCCAGTGTCCAGGCCAACCACGCCCAAACCTTTGGCACATTCACCAGCTACAAAATCGAAGTGAGGCGTGCTGCCACGAATCACAGCGCCCAGCGCGATGATGGCATCGAAACGATCTGAAGCTGCCAGTTTTTTCGCAACCACAGGAAGTTCCCAAGCACCAGGTGCATGAACAACAGTGATATTATCCTCTGATACGCCATGGCGTTTCAATGTATCAATGGCACCTTCTAACAGATGTTCAACAACAAAGCTATTAAAACGACCAACTAAAATCGCATAACGGTCTTCGTTCGCGAGATGCAACATACCTTCAATACGGCGAACTGCCATAGGAACCTCGATTATTTCTCTGATGTTTGTTGTGCGGTGATGTATTCCACCACTTCTAAGTTAAAGCCGGACAGGGCATTGAAACGTAATGGAGAGCTAAGCAGCTTCATTTTTTCCACGCCGAGGTCACGTAAAATTTGTGCGCCGACACCAATGGTCTGATACTGCTGAGACAGGGCAGCATTGGATTTTACATTTTTTGGTGTTGTCAGTGCATCTAGGGCAGGGCCTAAGTCTTGTAAATGGCGTTGGCCAATCCAGACCAGGACACCGCGTTCACTCTTGGAAATTTCTTTTAGTGCACGGTCCAGGTTCCAAGCTGGTTCGCCATCCTGCTTGTTCAGTTTGAGCAGGTCACGGGTCGGATTAAAGCCATGCACACGAACAGTCGTCACGCCATCTTTAGGCTGGCCTTTCACCAGTGCCAAATGAATGTCCGGGTTGCCGATTTCACGATAACGATAGAGATCAAACACACCGTATTCAGTATCTATAGTTTGCTGGTCAATACGCTCAACCGTTTGCTCATTGGTCATACGGTAATGGATCAGATCAGCAATGGTACCAATTTTCAGACCATGCTTTTCCGCAAAGATTTCTAGATCTGGACGACGTGCCATGGTGCCGTCTTCTTTAATGATCTCGCAGATCACAGACGCAGGTTCCAGACCCGCTAAACGCGCCAGATCACAGCCAGCTTCAGTATGACCGGCGCGGTGCAATACACCACCTGGCTGTGCCATCAATGGAAAGATATGACCAGGTTGTACGATGTCACTTGGTTTAGCATGTGCAGCCACCGCAGTTTGAATGGTGTGCGCACGTTCAGCTGCAGAAATACCGGTAGTAATTCCGTTGGCTGCTTCAATTGAAAGGGTGAAGTTGGTTCCGTGCTGAGCGCCGTTGGCATCCACCATCAACGGTAGATTTAACTGCTGGCAACGTTCTTTGCTTAAAGTCAGGCAAACCAGGCCACGTGCATGGGTGATCATAAAGTTGATGTCTTCAGGACGCACGTGGGTCGCAGCAATCACCAGATCGCCTTCATTCTCACGGTCTTCGTCATCCATCAGGATAACCATTTTTCCTGCACGGATATCTGCTACAAGCTCTTCAACTGTATTGAGCGGCATCAACCTTCACCTTCTTTTTTGATCTATACCAGACCGAATCATGACATTATTACTGCATAGTCTAACGCTTTTTAAGCAATTTTGCCTATGCTTATTGCTTTCCCTCAGGGGTTCATTGTTATACACAGTCTTGCGTAGCATGAAAAGTCGACTTTAAATGAATGCACAGGCTTTATGCTGGATTTTTAAACGATCGGAAAGCATAAAAAATGACAAACTTATTTAAAATCAACATAACTAAAAATAATCCCTTATTTTTTATGCAGTTTTATTTATTCGTTTAATATAGTCCTTAAAAATACGTATACCTCCTCATTCTTCCCTTTATAAATTTTTTACCAATCAGTTTAAAATTCTGTTTGAAATAATGAATGAATCAGGCGGACCGAAGTCCACCCGAATTCAGATAAGTTTAGAAGAAGCCTGCTGGTTTGGTTGAATAACTCACTAACAGGTTTTTGGTCTGTTGATAATGATCCAGCATCATGCGATGGTTTTCACGACCAATCCCGGATTTTTTATAGCCACCAAAGGCTGCATGAGCCGGGTAGATATGATAGCAGTTGGTCCAGACCCGACCGGCCTGAA
Source organism: Acinetobacter sp. YH16031 (assembly GCF_013417335.1). NCBI lineage: Bacteria > Pseudomonadati > Pseudomonadota > Gammaproteobacteria > Moraxellales > Moraxellaceae > Acinetobacter > Acinetobacter sp. YH16031. Next base: position 29,872 of record NZ_VPED01000017.1, on the reverse strand, counting down.
TCGCACGACCAGCGCGGTAAGAGGTATGTGCTGAACGTGACCAGACACCAGCACCGAGTCCATAAATCGTATCATTGGCAATTTTGATGGCTTCATCAAAGTCTTTAAAAGTCGTCACTGCCAATACCGGTCCAAAAATTTCTTCCTGAAAGGTGCGCATGTCATTGGAACCTTTAAAAATCGTTGGCTCGATATAAAAACCTTTTCCCACTTCCTGACGCTCGTTGCCGCCTAATAAGATTTCCGCACCTTCTTCTCGGCCAGTAGCAATACAGCCGAGAATCTTATCTTGCTGCTCCTGAGAAGCCTGCGCCCCGATCATGGTCTCCGTATCCAAGGGATGACCAGTCTTGATCTTTTTCACTCGCTCTACTGCTAGTTCCAAGAATTGGTCGGCAATACTTTCCTGAACCAGCGCACGTGAAGGACAGGTACAGATTTCACCCTGATTCAAGGCAAACATGGCGAAGCCTTCCAAGGTTTTTTCCAGGAAGTCATCTTCCTGATCCATAATGTCTGCAAAGAATAGGTTTGGTGACTTCCCACCAAGTTCCAGAGTCACTGGAATAATATTTTCGGTCGCATATTGCATGATCAGCTGACCTACTGCGGTAGAACCGGTAAAGGCAATCTTGGCAATGCGTGGATTAATCGCCAGTGGACGGCCGACTTCAACGCCGTAGCCATTCACGATGTTTAATACGCCTTCAGGCAACAGATCCTGAATCAGTTCGACCAGCACTAAAATACTCACCGGTGTCTGTTCAGCGGGTTTCAGCACGATACAGTTGCCCGCAGCTAGAGCAGGGGCCAGTTTCCATGCCGCCATCAGAATCGGGAAGTTCCACGGGATAATCTGCCCAACCACACCTAAAGGTTCATGAAAATGGTAGGCAATCGTGTCTTCATCAATTTCCGAGATGCCGCCTTCCTGGGCGCGAATGCAGCCGGCAAAATAACGAAAATGGTCAATGGCTAAAGGAATATCCGCTGCCAAAGTTTCACGGATCGGCTTGCCATTATCCCAAGTCTCTGCAACTGCCAGCAGTTCAAGATTTTTCTCAAGTCGGTCAGCAATTTTTAATAAAATATTGGAACGGGTAGTAGGGGAGCTGTTATTCCATTGTTGTTTGGCGGCATGAGCCGCATCCAGCGCCAGTTCAATATCTTCCACTGATGAGCGCGGAACTTTGGTAAAGGCTTTTCCATCTACGGGGGAGACATTATCAAAATATTCACCTTTGACTGGTGGGACCCATTTGCCGCCAATGAAGTTTTCGTATTGGGATTTAAATTGCACTTTTGAACCGTCAGTATTGGGATCTGCATAACGCATAATTCTATTCCTTGATATGATTATTATTGATGAATGCCGAACCACTTCTGCCCTGCAAAAGCCCTCAGATTCAACATCTCAGCTCTACTATAGAGAGGGAAAAAAATCGCAGGATAAATACTTACAAGCTTGCTACAAAAGGCAACATTTGGATAAAAATTGAATTTATTATTTTTATAAAATTCAATATCTTATTTTTATAATAAAGTGGTTGTAATATGTAAAAAGCATTACTGATCAGCTTGATATTTTTATTTCATATCCAGGAAAAATAGGTAAATAAAATCATTGGAAAATAAGACAGGCAGAGCTTGCTACCTATCTTATTCATCTGGCTTATAGGGCTTTATTTTCCAGCCATTGAAATAGCTGCTGATAGACCTGCTCACGAACCGGTTTTTCTGAAAGAACCAGATCATGTAACCCATTTTGAATCGAACAAAGTTGCACATCGCCCTGGATTTTCTGCGCATGTTCAATCATGTCACGTACCTGAAGAATCACATCACTGGTTTGAGCATTACGGTTAAAACGTAGGGGATAAGTGGTTTTGTGGGCATGCATCAGCAAAGTCGGAATATTTAAACGTACACCCTGATGAATTTCTTTTTGTGCTTCGTGAATGGCATGTACAAAACTCAGACGCACCCAGTGATAGCTAGGTTTTTTCCATTCCAGATCAAAATGCCATTCCCCCTGATAGCTAATATGCAGACTAGGCACATAATGACGATTTAAGCGGCTAGGAAATAGCATTTCCGGAAAACGTTTTCCCAGACGGCTCAATTTAGGCACCAGAAACTTTTTCTCAAAAGGCGTCATATTAAAGTCATAAAAAGGACTATTGAGCCATAAGCCTTTAATTAAGGGATGATCCGGATGATGTGCTGCATACAAAGTAGTAATTAATCCGCCGGTAGAATGGCCACTGAGTAAAACCGTGTCATGGCCTTCCTGTCCAATAATTTCAAGAGCCTGGCTGATTTCTGCATCATATTCTGAAAGATGATAGACATTATAAAGTTTCTGATGGGACAGATAGGATCGGCCGTATTTACGTAAATCCAGTGCATAAAAATCAAAACCTTGCTGATTAAAACGCTCTGCCATTTCAGTCTGGAAAAAATAATCAATAAAGCCGTGAATATAAAGGACAGCTTTAGAGGTGGGCTGGTCTGCCTTTTTGCGGACTAAAGTGGCAACTACTGTACCTTCAGTATCTGGCGGGAATTCTAAAGTGGCCTGTTCATAACCTTCACCTAGAATGTCAGGTTGATATTCAAGGCTGGAAAGTGGATGGGACATATTGTTCTACTCATGATTATTTTTATTCACTTATCCTTGTGGATTGGCTTGCATTTGTCAAATCCTGCTGTCTGACCCATTCGAGATCAGTAGCACCATGCAGAGAATAGCCAAATATAAAATTTCAGGTCATTGGCAGCCTGATTGACTAAATAAAAATTAATAAAAAACCCCTGCATCCTGCCGGGGTTTTTCGTATTGGTTAGCTCGGTATAACTCCTGTCGTACCTTACAATCCTTGTGCTTATCTATTGTCATTGTTATATGGAACTTCCTGTTCCTGATGTAAGTATCATAGGAAAATTCCACTATCCGGGATAGCCGCAAAGAACCGGAATTGATGTAAGTCAATGCGTACAATTCTGACTAAAAATTATCCATATTTTTCTGTAGAAGTGAGATTTATTCTGAATCATGAAGTTCGATAAACTAGCCGCTTATGGCTATTTTGCTTGTTTTTAAGACAATTATTTTATTTCAATACCGTTAGAATACGCTGATTGATGAGGGGGTAAAAAAATGAAATCTATTGCAGTCTTTTGTGGTTCAGCTATGGGGAATAGCGAAAATTTTAAAGAGCAGGCCCAAGCTTTGGGTGAGTCCATTGCGAAACGGGGAATCACACTGGTTTATGGGGGCGGTCGAGCTGGTCTGATGGGCGTTGTGGCTGATAGTGCCTTAAATGTTGGTGGAACAGTCATTGGAGTGATTCCACAAAATCTGGTCGATGCAGAATTGGCTCATCCGCTGTTAACAGAGCTGCATGTAGTGAAAAATATGCATGAACGTAAAACAAAAATGTCTGATCTGGCAGATGCGTTTATTGCCTTGCCGGGTGGAGTGGGGACTTTAGAAGAAATTTTTGAGCAGTTGACCTGGGGGCAGTTGGGCCTTCATCAGAAACCTTGTGCATTTTTAAATATCCACGGATTTTATGATGAATTGCTAAATTTCCTGATGAAAACGACTGAGGCTGGATTTACCCAGTCACGTTTTACCGATGCCTTGATTTCCTCAAGTTCAATTGAGGAAGTATTGGATGCTTTGGAGCATTATCATGCGCCTGAACCGAAATGGAATAAAAGCGTAAAGGCAGTAGAATCGGTATGAGTAATAAAGTGATTACGATTGCTGCGGCTATCATTCTTAATGAACAGAATCAGATTTTGTTGGTTCGTAAAAAAGATACTGATTTTTTCATGCATGTAGGCGGAAAGCTGGAACCCAATGAATTGCCTGAAGCAGCACTCTCCAGAGAAGTTTTGGAAGAAACAGGCTGTGAGATTGAAATACTGTCTTATATTGGTAAATATGAAACCGTGGCTGCGAACGAATTGAATCATTCCCTCGTCAGTTATTTGTATCAGGTTAAATTAAAAAGTCAGCCTCAGGTTCAGGCTGAACTTGCGGAAATGCAATGGGTTGATCTTAATCATCCAGACCTGCCTTTAGCCCCTTTAACTCGGGATATTTCAATTCCGTGGTGTAAGCAGCTATTAGGAATCTAATGAGATCTCAAAAAAATTTAATCTATAGATATGAAATTTAACCAGATTGTCATATTAGAGCGTTAATATTGATTTTTACAAAAGCCCATTTCCCCTCAAATGGGCTTTTTTTATGATTTTTTATCATTAACTACTTTGATGAATTAGAAGTCTCAACCTGTATGAAGTGTAATCCTTTCAGTAGGACTTCCCTAAAAAAGATAAATCGAACCAGAGTTCTAGAGATTCAAGATTTAAAGAAAATTTTTTTAATTTGAGAAAGAAGCAGGATTAGTCAGAATATTTAGTCATTGAGAACGACAATAAAAAAAGCCCCAATCTTTCGATCAGGGCTTTTTGAATCTGGAGCGGGAAACGAGACTCGAACTCGCGACCCCAACCTTGGCAAGGTCACCGAGATTTATTCCATTAAATGACCTTAATTATAAGTATATGATTTAATTACTGGTATATAGTTTTTGGTGGAGTAAAATTTTGATCAATTTAGATCATTTAATGTGGTTTTGGTCGCTTCATTTTAGGCATTTTAGTTTATAAAAGTCACCTATGTTTTGATGCTGATTTTCGTGAGAAATAATAACAATATATAGTTTAATATAATGATTATTAATTATTTATAAATCGACTACAACATGTAGTAGCGAAGATGCTCAAAATGCACTTACTACGTAACATCAGTTAAACAAAAGTCTCACACAAACCCAATACGGTTCACTTGGGCCTATGCAGTCTGAAATAGGTTTATAAACTTAATCTGATCTTAAGAACTTAATCTTAGCTTTGTAGAGAAAATCTCTTGAAGGGTGAAACGAGTGGATCAGCGAGTAGATGTACTAAATTTTAAAAAACTATTATATCTAATGAGCGTCTTGATCTTGATTAGCCTTGGGCTATGGTGGGGAAGTAAGCTGCTCTCGAATAAAAATATAGAGGCTAAAGTAGAGAGACAGGTTTCAGTGGCTGAGCGGAGTCCTGAAGTCTCAGAGCAACAAATCTGAATTTCTTCAAAACAAATTGAGCAAGTTGGGATCAAATTACACACATTAGGTGCTTCTTCTACTGACATACAAAAACAAATTATTTTACAAGGGCAAGTACAGTGGTCACCAGAAAGCAAAGTTTGAATAGCCACCGATTTTGTAGACACCTTTTAGTTAGATAAAATGGCTAATTAACGAGGTGCTTATGAGCAGTAAACGATACCCTGAAGAATTCAAAATTGAAGCAGTAAAACAAGTCACTGAGAAAGGTCATAGTGTGGCTGAAGTTGCTACACGTTTAGGAACCACTACACATAGTCTGTATGCTTGGATCAAACGTTATGATCCACAGCAGCCCAAGACAACAGAATCTAGTGATCCAACTACAGAATTAGCGAAATTAAAAAAAGAGCTGCAAAGGGTCACTGAAGAAAGGGACATATTAAAGTGAAAGCACTGCTTTCACGCCGCTTCGCAAGCCAGTCCAAATGAGGTACGCCTTTATTCGGGACAACCAACATATATGGTCTGTTCGTCGTTTATGTTCAACGTTAGATGTTCATCACAGTGGTTATTACGCCTGGTTAAAGAAACCTACCAGTATAACTGCGAGGAAGCGGCAACAGCTTTCAGGATTAATTAAACAGTTCTGGTTGGAATCTGGCGGAGTCTACGGTTATCGCAAGATTCATTGTGATTTGAAAGACGTTGGCGAAAGTTGCGGTATCAATCGAGTACATCGACTCATGAAGGCGAATGGTCTCAAGTCACAGCGTGGCTATCGCAAACCTAGAGCTAATGTTAGTACTCCATCGATTGTGGCTCGAAATACTTTAGACAGACAGTTTAACCCCACCCAGCCCAACCAGTTGTGGGTGACTGACATCACTTATATTTGCACTCATGAAGGATGGCTGTATCTTGCAGTAGTAATCGACCTATTCTCACGGCTAGTCGTTGGTTGGTCTATGAAGTCGAGAATCACAACAGATCTGGTTTTAGATGCTCTACTGATGGCTTTGTGGCGAAGAAGCCCAAAGAACAAAGTCCTGATTCATTCTGATCAAGGTAGCCAATACACCAGTCATGAATGGCAGACATTTCTCAAGCATCACAACCTTGAAAGCAGTATGAGCCGGCGTGGAAACTGCCATGATAATGCTGTTGCTGAGAGCTTCTTTCAGCTGTTAAAGCGAGAGAGGATCAAGAAGAAAATCTATGTGACAAGAACTGAAGCAAGGTCGGATATCTTTGAATATATAGAGATGTTCTATAACTCAAAACGCAGACATGGTTCCAATGGTCAGCGTTCTCCATTAGATTATGAAAAGGCCCATCAAGAGATGGTTATGTGTGTCTAGAATTTTGGTGGCTATTCAGGGCATGGTTCAAGCATGACTTGAGTAATACTCGGGCTGTGCTCATGATTTGCTTGAGCATTACTTGCGGATTTTCCCCAACGTGCTTGGGCTGCATTTTTAGTTTTATCAGATTTGATTTGAAATCAAAATATGTATAAGTTTTTGTAGTTCTCAGATTATTTTAAGTCATTTTTAAGATTCAAATTTTAGGCTAAAGCATATTAAAGTCTTTGAACTAAAAAAATGCTTAAGCTGCCTTCTTTTCCCGGTCTACGCCAGATCAAACCCATCAGCCTTGCACGCTTCAACCTTTTACTCGCCATTTGGCTGGGACTGGTCTTAAACTTTGCTTTCTATCAGAAAATCCATCAATTGACGCCTTATACCAACCTCAAGGCAGGCGCATTATTGGCGGCTACAGTCCTGGTAGTTATCGGCTTGTACAATCTGGTCTTGCAGTGGCTGAACTGGAAATGGAATGCCAAGATACTGGCCAGTGTACTGATCATTCTGGGTGGTTTTAGTGCTTATTTTGTCAATAGTCTGGGGGTTGTTATTACGCCGGACCAGATCCAGAATATGCTGCAGACCGATGCTCGGGAAGTCCGTGATCTCTGGTCAATACGGCTGGTGATCTGGACGCTGGTCTTTGTGATTTTTCCTTTGTGTATCGTCTGGATGCTGAACATTCAGCCTGCATCTTTCGGGCGTCAATTGTTGCATAAAAGCCTTAGCAGTCTGCTTTCGGCCGTATTGATTCTAGGACTGTTATTCTGTTTTTATGTCGATTATGCAGCCATCTTCCGCGAGCACCGCGATCTGAAGGGCATGATTTCCCCGCAAAATAGCATTGCATCCACCGTATCCTACTATAAAAAGAAAGCACCTAAAGCCAATTTGCCTTTGATTCCTTATGGTGAAGATGCCCATCTGCTGCAGCAGGCTCAAATACAGAAACAACCCAAATTGATGGTGCTGGTGGTTGGGGAGACTGCACGTGCCGAGAGTTTTGCTTTAAATGGTTATGCACGCAATACCAATCCTGAACTGAGCAAGTTACCGATAATTAATTTTAATCAAGTCAGTTCTTGCGGAACTGCCACAGCTGTTTCAGTACCGTGTATGTTTTCAGGGATGACACGTCAAAACTATAATGAACAGTTGGCTAGCCACCGAGAAGGTTTGCTGGATATTGCTCAGCGGGCCGGTTATCAGGTGACCTGGATTGATAATAATTCGGGCTGTAAAGGTGCCTGTGACCGCGTACAAAAATACCAGATTCCAGCCCAACTGAAACAGAGATGGTGTGATGCTGGTGGTGAATGTTTTGATGAAATCCTGGTGGATAGCCTGAAAGATTATCTGGCGCATCTGGATAAAAATAACTCGAAACCGCAGTTAATTGTACTGCATCAGATGGGCAGTCATGGCCCCGCATATTTCAAGCGCTCCAAAGCACCATATCAGCCATTTCAACCGACCTGTAATACCAATGCCATTCAGGGCTGTAGTACAGAAGAATTAAAGAATAGCTATGATAATTCGATTGTATATACAGACCATGTTCTTGCCGAGATCATTAAAACTTTAAAGCAACAGACTCAATATCAAACCGGTTTCTGGTATCTGTCTGATCATGGAGAATCTACCGGAGAGCATGGTTTATATCTGCATGGTGCACCTTATAGTATGGCACCGACCCAGCAAACCCATGTTCCGATGCTGATGTGGTTTTCACAGGACTGGACGCAGCAGAATGCCCAGCAGGTGAGCTGTCTCAAAGCACAGACCAAACAGGCGCGCAGTCAGGATCATCTTTTCCCAAGCTTATTAAGTCTGCTGGATGTAAAAACGCAAGTGGCTGAAGTTAAAAATGATATGCTTGCACAATGCTCATCATTAAAGAACAGAGCTTGAAATGCATAAAATTCTGATTATTGAAGACGACTTTATGATTGCCGAGTCGACTGAAACCTTGCTCAAGCTGCATCAATTTGATGTGCATTGGGTCAACAATGGCCTGGATGGCTTAAAGCAGTTACAACAGCAGGCCTATGATATTGTCCTGTTGGATCTGGGCCTGCCGATGATGGATGGCATGCAGGTACTTAAACATATCCGGCAGAAGTTCCCCAATTTGCCGGTGCTGATTATCTCCGCCCGGGATCAGTTACAGAACCGAGTCGATGGACTGAATCAGGGGGCAGATGATTACTTGATTAAACCCTATGAATTTGATGAACTGCTGGCCCGTATTCATGCTTTGATCCGACGCAGTAGTCCCAAGAATACCGGGTCAGAGAGCCATAAAAAGTTATCACATAGCGGTCTGGAACTGGATCTGGAGCAGCACATCGCATGCTTTAACAGTCAGCCGATCGAGTTGTCTAATCGGGAATGGTCCATTCTCACTGCATTACTCACTCATCCCAGCAAAATTTTTTCTAAAAATGATCTAGAAGACAAGCTTTATGACTTCGATAGTGATGTCAGCAGTAATACCGTTGAAGTTTATGTGCATCATCTGCGGGCGAAATTAGGTAAAGACTTTATCCGTACCATACGTGGTCTAGGATATCGCTTAGGATAGAGCCTTATGCAGAAACGTTATTCTTTGCAAAAACGCCTGATTATCTACATTTCGTTGTTTAGCCTGGTACTGGGCTGCATCCTGATTTTCGCTGCCTACCGGATTGCCCTCGAAGAAATTAATGAAGTGCTGGATAAACAGATGCAAAGTCTGGCCGAGCGCATTGCGGAAAATCATCCACGACCGCTACAAAGTCAAATCGATCTAGAAAAACAGTACAGTGAAGAAGATTTATTTGTAGATATCTGGTCCTATGCAAATACAGCTACTCCCTTGCATCCACAGAATGTGCTGGTTGCACCGGTCAAGAAAGCAGGTTTTTACAAGCATCAAACGCCGTATGGAACCTGGCTCACCTATATCATTCCAAGTGACCAGTTGCAGATTCAGGTGAGTCAGCAGCAAAATGTCCGGCAGGAGCTGGCGCTGGAACTGGCCGGCAATATGTTTCTGCCTTATGTGCTTTTCTTGCCTTTTGCTGTGTTTGGTTTAGGCTGGATGATCCGGAAAAATTTTCAGCCTTTGCATGATTTTAAAACGGAACTGGCCAGCCGTAAGGCGCAAGAATTAAAGCCGATTGAAATGAAGGATTATCCCCTGGAGCTGGAACCGACTATTCAGGAAATGAATCATCTGTTTGGTCGAATTTCCCTGGCTCAACAGGAACAACGTCAATTTGTCGCGGATTCTGCCCATGAATTACGCACGCCACTGACCGCACTCAACTTGCAGCTGCAAATTTTATTGCAGCAGTTTCCGCAGAGCGACTCGCTTCATAATCTGAGTCAGGGCGTTTTACGCATGCAGCATCTGGTCAACCAGTTATTGAGTCTGGCCAAACAGGATGCCTCCGACAGCTTAATCGAGCCTGCACAAATGCTTTCGCTCAATCAGATGACCGTGGCCTGCCTTGAGCAGCTGATTCAGCTGGCCTTACAGAAAGAAATTGATCTGGGCGTAGAACAGCAACAGGAATTGCGAATTCAAGGACAAGCTTCGACCTTGCACTCGATTATTTATAATTTAATTGATAACGCGATTAAATACAGTCCGAAAGGCGGCGTGATTAATGTATCGATTTTTCAGCAAGGCCAGCAGGCAGTTTTACAGATTGAAGATAGTGGAGCCGGGATTGATCCTACTCAATTCGCCCAGATCCGGCAGCGTTTCTACCGGATTCATAACCATGCCGAAATTGGTAGCGGTTTAGGTTTGTCAATTGTAGATAAAGCCACCGAGCGCTTGGGCGGCACGCTGGAATTTTCGCAAAGTAGCAGTCTTGGCGGCCTGTGTGTACAAGTTAAATTTCCTGTAGTCGAAGCCTAAGTGGATAGGCTTTGGTTTTTAGGCATTAAGGCTGTCTGATGTTCATGTGCATGGGATGATTTGCCAGTGGCAGTTTGTGGCTAAACAGTGTATAGCCAATGACATTCATGCACCAGATCATCCAGCCAGTCCACAGGTTATGACTCAGAAAATGCGCACCGCGTATCATTTGTGCCCAGCCCATGGCGAAGCCTAAAATCAGTGCCGCGATAAGGAAAAAATAAGCCCGCTTGCGGTTAGCAATCCGATAGACAAAATAACCAGCCATTAAGGCAAAACCGCTGGATGCATGTCCTCCGGGAAAACAGTGTCCGGCAGTAGCACTCAAATCCCACAAAATCCCGTTATGGGTAGGTATGGTCATATCCCAGGGACAAGCATGGGCCGACTGAGATTTTAAAATTCCGATCGAGGCCGTGGTCAGCACCACCATGCTAAAGAAATAGCCAAATTCCCAGCGCCGCGTATGCCAGTTCTGCCATTTTAGTGATGCCAACCAGGCCAGTAATAATGTGATATACACCAGAATCAGCAGATTTTTGACATAGCGATGATTGAGCTCGGCCAGTGCCCAGTGTTGCCGCAGGGGAAATTGTCCCTGATCATCAATGAACGGATAGATCAGCTGTAAATCAATCGTTCCACCTACATCAAAAAAATTCCAGAGCATCAGAAAACTGAAAATCAGCAGCAATATTTGTGTCAGTAAAAACCGGGAATGCTCGGATATCATTTTAAATCTTCCATTTTTCTTGCTGTAGCAGGCGAGGGATCAAATCAAGTAACCCGCTAAAATAAGACCCCAGGTCACGGTAATTAAACTGAGTGCTACAAACTGGGCAGCGCTGCCCATATCCTTGGCATTTTTAGACAGTTCATGTTGCTCCATGGAGATACGGTCTACCACCGCCTCAATCGCCGAGTTAAGCAGTTCAACGATTAGCGCCAACAGACACACGGCCATCATCAGTGCTTGCTCAACCCGGCTCACCGGCATGACAAAGCTCAGAGGAATCAAAATCAGATTGATGAGCAGGATTTGCCTGAAGGCCGCTTCATTTTGAAAGGCTGTTTTAAAGCCGGCCACGGAATAACGGGTAGCATTGAAAATACGTTGTATTCCGGAAGTGCCTTTATAGAGTGAACGATCAGGGGACATAGAAATGATTCAGTTAAGACGAAATTTGATTAATTTAAGTTCTTAACCTTAAAACTCTCTTAAAAATGGATGTCGATTTGATCCGCATTTATCTAATCAGATTTATGATCTAGATGTGTATTTCAATCAGCTTTCATATAAAAAAATTAATTTGAATGGATTGGGGAGAATTCACCTTTTGAATGTTTGTGTAAAAAAGCTGTTTATTTATCATATTCTGAAAATATTTCTTCAATTTCATCCCACTGTGGCAATTTACAATTTTTTTTATTCACTTCGAATTGTAAACCAACACCATCAAGCACACGTTCAAATATGTCAAATGAACCTGTAAAACGGCCATTTTCCATCTCTGAAATTGTTGTTTTATTGACTTTAGTTTTTTCTGCAAGACTTTTCTGTGTGTTTACATTAAGAATATTTTCTATTGAATTGAATTACAAAGGAAGGGGGAATTTTAAAAAATATAATAAAATCAACAAGAAAAAAGCCCCAATCTTTCGATCAGGGCTTTTTGAATCTGGAGCGGGAAACGAGACTCGAACTCGCGACCCCAACCTTGGCAAGGTTGTGCTCTACCAACTGAGCTATTCCCGCAGGGTCGATCGATTTTTTACTTTAAAAAATGAACAAAAAAGAATTTGGAGCGGGAAACGAGACTCGAACTCGCGACCCCAACCTTGGCAAGGTTGTGCTCTACCAACTGAGCTATTCCCGCATGCCGTGTATAATACAGCATGCAAAAACAGGGTCAATAACTTTATGAAAAATCTTGTGTCGATTGCATAAAATAAAAGCAATATTCTCTGTGCTTCCAGACAATTAGACAAAATTTATGCAAAATTTAATGAAATCTCGGCACAATCAAATAATTGCAGACATTTCTTGCACCGAAATAGCGGATAGAACAGGGTATACTGGACCCATATCTTGAATCGGAGTCAGGCCATGAGCTTAGAACAACAACTGAAAGACCGTTTGGCACAATTGTCACCTACCTATCTGGAAGTCGTGAATGAATCTTCAGGTCATGGTGGGTATTTTCCAGGTAAGGAATCGCATTTTAAGGCGGTGATTGTCAGTGAAGCCTTTGCCGGCCTGCGTGCGGTACAACGCCATCAAAAGGTCTATGCTGCGGCAGGTGATTTGCTGTCTAAAGACAAAATTCATGCCTTGGCAATTCATGCTTTCTTGCCTGAAGAGTGGACAGGACAGGATACGTCTAGTCCGGAATGTGCACATGCACCAAAAAACTAAGAGGACTTTATGGATACCCAGCTTTTAGTCAAGATTATTCATATGTCTGCGGCAGGACTGGCTATTGTGGCCATTCTTGCACGTGCTCTTACCCTGTTTGTGGGAACACAGGGCAATCAGCCAAATCCGAAAGCGCGTGTATTTCTGGTCGCTTTGCAGCATCTGGTCATTAGCGTGATTGCCTTAACTGGGGTTATTGCCCTGTTTTTAAAGAATTTTGATGTACAGCCTTGGTTTTATGCCAAAATCATTTTATTCCTGGTGCTGATTTCATCCTTGGGTAAAGCCTATAAAAAAGATGATTCAATCCTGCTGGTACAACGCCGTGCTGGCTTATTTATTGCTGTGGTTTCACTTATTGCGATTATGGTATTAGTCATGATCAAGCCGAATTTTGGCTAAATTATTCATCAGTCAATGAACTCAAACATACTGATCATTAGAAAAATAAAGAGGGGTGTTTATGCATACTCGTGTGGTATTTAATCAGAAAGGTGGGGTAGGGAAATCGAGTATTGCAGTCAATCTGGCTGCAATCAGTGCGCATCAAGGGCTTAAAACCCTGTTAATCGATCTTGATCCGCAGGCAAACTCCAGCCAGTATTTACTAGGGGATGAGGCAACTTATTCGAGTGACAAGCCGGCGCTAGAACCGAATATTGAAAACTATTTTGAAGATGTATTGGGGAACCAGCAGAGCAAAAGTTTAATTGGTAATGCGATTGGCTCAATTCTCAAGACACGGACTAAAGGGTTGGAAAGTTATCTGCATCAATCACCTTTTAAAAATCTGGATGTCATTCCGGCGAGTCCGAGTTTGGGCACGTTGGCCCATGCACTGGAATCCAAGCATAAGATTTATAAGCTGCGCGATGCCTTGCAACCACTTGCTGAGCATTATGACCGGGTGTTTATCGATACTCCGCCGGCATTTAATTTCTTTACGCTTTCAGCACTGATTGCTGCAGACCGTGTCCTGATTCCGTTTGACTGTGATGTGTTTTCTAAACGGGCTTTGCAAACCCTGATTGAGAATGTCATCGAAACTCAGGATGATCATAATGAGCGTCTGGAAATTGAAGGCATCGTGGTCAACCAGTTTCAGGCTCAGGCAAAACTGCCACGTGAAGTGGTACAGCAACTGAAAGATGAAGGTCTTCCGGTGCTAAACAGCATGTTGCCGCCTTCGGTGCTGATGAAAGAGTCACATCAAAAAAATCAGCCATTAATTCACTTGGCAACTGATCATAAATTGACTCAGGCCTATCAATCATTGTTCAATGAGATAGAGCAGCATTAAGATCGAGTTAACTATGAAACTTGTGAAAATAAGCCTGGCAATCAGCATACTTAGCTTGCTGAGTGCCTGTGCAACGACGGTCAAACCGACCTATGTTTCACCGACCCATTATCAGACCCTCAACTGTCAGCAGCTTCAGGGTGAATACAACCGTATTCAGCAATATCTTGATAATGGTGTTGAGCCGCCTAAACGTACAGGTGTCGGCGTAGGGGTAGGCGTTGGTGGTGGCTGGGGCAGCCGCGGCGGCTGGGGCATTGGTCCGAGTGTATCAGTGAATATGGGGCAGTCTTCCAATACCAAACGCACTGAAACGGCACGTCTACTGGGTGAACAGGAAGCTATTGTACAAGCTGCAAAATTTAAAGCTTGCCCAATTGTTGTCCGTCAAAACACCAATAAATAGCCCTCTAAACATCAAAAAAATGCTGACTTTACGTCGGCATTTTTTCTATCTTAAAAGTGATTGGTCAAGTGACAGAGTTCACAGTATTTGCCAAAAAAAATGACCGATGCGCATAAAATTTTGAAAGATCTCGTCTTGTGATCAGAACACGAGATTGGTTAAGGTAATCACCTTGTCTGATATGTTTAACCACCATGATTGAAAACTGGTTCTTTGTTTTTGCAACAATAGCAGTGCTGATGATCCCTGGACCTGCCAATGCATTGGTGGCCAGTTCTGCCTATCAGCAGGGAACAGCCAAAACTAGTCTGTATATTCCCGTCATTTTGGTGGGGTATTTATATGCGATCAATGGGTGGGCTCTGCTGGTTTATCTGTTTTCACCAATCTGGCCGAGTTTTCAGGAACTGGTGCATGTGCTGAGTGCAATCGGTGTGGGCTGGATGACCTTCCATTTATTCAAGGCACGGCAACTGGAACAATATAATCAGAGTCATCCTCAAATCCGTCCCTGGCAGATGTTTAAGGGAACCTTGAAAAATCCCAAAGCAGCACTTCTGGCGACCGGAATCTTGCCGCTCTCTACCTGGGAAAGTCCGAGTAACTTTGTTCTGATTTTTGCCATTTTTACTGGGATTGCCTTACTTGTTGCGTTGTTCTGGATGATCTTCGGACAGGCGATTCTGGCGGGAGAGTCGGCAAAAAGAAAAGCCGACCTGATTTATAAAGGGTCGGCTCTGTTTTTACTGCTTTGTCTGGTGCCCTTGCTGATCAATTGGCTGGAGTAAATGTTCACTCAACAGCTCTAGGCTTCTAGGCAATTTTATTTTTCTTGAGTTTCTGCTGAATAAAGCCAATTACACCTGGCATGACACTTAAAATAATGATGCCGAAAATCAGATGAGTGAAATTATCTTTGACGATTGGCATATTGCCGAACAGATAACCCAAAATCACAAATGAACTGATCCAGAGAAAGCCACCGATCATATTGTAGGTCAGGAAATATTTATAATTCATACTTCCCGCACCGGCAACAAAAGGTGCAAAGGTACGTGCGAAAGGAATGAAACGGGCAAAAATAATGGTTTTACCGCCGTGTTTCACAAAGAACTGCTGGGTAGCAAGCAAATGCTTTTTATTAATAAAACGTGATTCAATCTCAAATACACGTGGCCCAATATATTTACCAATATGATAATTCAAGGTGTCGCCCAGCACTGCCGCAGTGAACAGTAGGGGAATCAGTACCCATGGATCCATAGCACCCGTTGAAGCCGCCAGCGCACCTGATGCAAATAACAGGCTGTCTCCCGGCAGGAACGGCATCACCACTAGTCCCGTTTCAACAAAAATAATCAGGAAAAGAATGCCATAAATCCAGATGCCGTAATTGGTAATGAATTCGAGCAGGTGATCATCAACGTGGAGGATAAAATCAAGCAGTTCCATAGGGAAAAAACAAGCGAAAAGGTGATCAAATCCTAACAGTCTGGGGCATGAAAGTCAGTACCGAAAAGGAAAATAATTGCCCGCTTATCCCTGATGGGTGAATTAAAAATTTATCTTACAAACTAGCGGTGAATTCCTGCGAAAACAGGCTTAGCATGAAAACGTCATTAAAATAAAAATCAAAAGGTGGCTCCCATGTTTAACCCTAAACGCCATCCCAGTGAAGACCGTAATAGAGGTAAGCGAAATAAACTTTCAATAGCAACTTAACTGGCCGGTCTTAAAATATTGAAATCCAAATAGCGTAAATATATTGAATTCTGGGGAGAGAAGGGAAAGTTCTCCTGCTGAATCGAAAGCTTAATTCTATTTAAAAAAATAAACTGCTTAATTATTATGCTGATGGGAATAGGGTGCTTAAGCCTAATAAAAATGCTAGAATACGGCGCTTATCTTTCGTTTGCCTTTCATAGTTGTTTGTCATGACTACCAATACTCAAATTACTGAAGATCGTATCCTGATTCTGGATTTCGGTTCTCAATATAGTCAGCTCATCGCACGTCGTGTCCGTGAAGCTGGTGTATATTCTGAAATGTATGCCTATGACATGTCTGAAGAAGACATTCGCGCATTTAATCCAAACGGTATCATCTTGTCTGGTGGACCTGAAAGTGTTCACCTGGAAGGCAGCCCGCGTGCGCCGCAAGTGGTATTTGAGTTAGGTGTACCTGTACTGGGTATCTGTTATGGCTTGCAAACCATGTGTGAACAGCTTGGCGGTAAAGTTGAGCCAGGTACTGTACATGAGTTCGGTTATGCAGAAGTGGATATCGTGGTACGTGACCAGCTGATTGGTCAGCTGCAAGACCGTGAAAACCAGCTGCATGTCTGGATGAGTCATGGTGACAAGGTTGCACGTATTCCAGAAGGCTTCCAGGTGACTGCAAGCACGCCAAGCTGCCCGATTGCCATGGTGTCTGATGAAACTCGCCGTTTCTATGGGATCCAGTTCCACCCTGAAGTGACACATACTTCGAAAGGTGCAGAATTACTGTCTAACTTCGTACACCAGATTTGTGGTTGTCGTGGTCTGTGGACACCAGAACATATTATTGACCTGCGTGTAGAACAGCTTCGTGAACAGATTGGCAATGAAAAAGTATTGTTAGGTCTTTCAGGTGGTGTGGATTCATCAGTTGTAGCGGCACTTCTACACAAGGCAATTGGTGATCAGTTGACTTGTGTATTTGTAGACAACGGTCTGCTTCGTTTGAACGAAGGCGATCAAGTGATGCAAATGTTTGCAGACAACATGGGGATCCGTGTGATCCGTGCTGATGCTGAAGACCGTTTCCTTTCTGCATTGGCTGGCGAAGTTGATCCAGAGAAAAAACGTAAAATCATCGGTCGTGAATTCATCGAAGTTTTTGCTGAAGAAGCACGTAAGCTCGATGGCGTAACCTTCCTTGCACAAGGTACGATTTATCCAGACGTGATTGAATCTGCTGCTAGCAAACAAGGCAAGGCACATGTCATCAAGTCGCACCATAACGTAGGTGGCTTGCCGGAAGATTTGGCATTTGACCTGGTTGAACCATTACGTGACCTGTTTAAAGATGAAGTACGTAAATTGGGTACAACTCTAGGCTTGCCACACAGCATGATCTATCGTCATCCGTTCCCAGGTCCAGGCCTTGGTGTTCGTATTCTGGGTGAAGTGAAAAAAGAATATGCTGATATTCTTCGCCTTGCTGATGACATCTTCATGCAAGAACTTCGCGCAAGCGGCTGGTACGACAAAACTGCTCAAGCTTTTGCCGTATTCCAACCAGTGAAATCTGTGGGTGTAGTCGGTGATGGCCGTCGTTATGCATGGGTAATTGCACTTCGTGCAGTTGAAACCATCGACTTTATGACAGCGCGTTTTGCACATCTTCCATATGACCTGGTAGACCGTATTTCTACACGTATCATGAACGAAATTGCTGAAGTTTCTCGTGTGGTATATGACGTTTCATCTAAGCCACCAGCAACAATTGAATGGGAGTAATTTTCTAACGAAAATTACCTATAAAAAAGAGCGCTTAGGCGCTCTTTTTTTCATTTATACTCAAGAAAAATTAATTCTTAAGCTAAAAAATATATGTCATTACCTACTTATGATCAATTAATGCTGCCTTTGATGAAATTATTATCAGAAATAGAAGGGCCAATTAAAATTTCAGATGCCGCCAATATCCTAGCTGAGCGTTCTGGCTTACCTGAAGAAGATCTAAATAAGGTACTACCAAGTGGTAAAAATATATTTAAAGATCGAGTTGCTTGGGCAAAGACATACTTAGTCAAAGCAGGTTTAATTCATCAACCAAAACGAGCATATTGTGAAATTAGCGATTTAGGAAGAAAAATTGATTTAAAAAACTTAGAAGCAATAACTAATGAATTTTTAGCACAGTTTGATGGATTTATAGATTTTAAATTTGGAAAGAAAAACGAAGAGGGATTAGAGGTCGAAATTTTAAAAAATTTTGAAAACTCAAATAAATTACAAGAAACACAAACACCTGAAGAAACAATTCAGACTACGACTGAATTATTAAGGTTCAATTTGAAAAGTGATTTACTTCAAATGGTAAAGGAAAAGTCTCCTTCATTTTTTGAGAGACTTGTTGTAGATCTGCTTGTTGCTATGGGCTACGGTGGTTCACATCAAGATGCAGCCCAAGCAATTGGTAAAACCAACGATGGTGGAATTGATGGAGTCATCAGTGAAGACCGATTAGGGTTAGATAAAATTTATATTCAAGCAAAACGTTGGGAAAATACAGTAGGACGTCCTGATATTCAGCAGTTTAAAGGGGCTTTAGGATCAGGTTGCCAAGAAAGGCGTATTTATTACTACTTCTAATTTTAGTAAAGAGGCAATTGAATCCGCAAAGAAGTCGGGAATTGTATTAATTGATGGTGATAAGTTAACGTCTTTAATGATTGAATTTGGTTTAGGCGTACAAATAGAACGCAGTTTTCATATCTATAAAATTGATCAAGATCGTTTTGATGAAGATAATTTTTAACTCATAAAAAGAGCGCTTCGGCGCTCTTTTTTTATTATCTTTCAAATGAATTTAAGCCGGTTTAACCTGCCAGTTTTGAAGCTCTCCAAGCAAGCTCTGATCCAGTTCAGGGTCATAACATTCCACTCTGTTCCGACCATTGGCTTTAGCCTGATACAGGGCAATATCAGCCTGTTTAATCAGCGCCATTAAATCCGTTTCACTGCTTTCCAGAATGGCCGCACCAATTAAAACGGTGAAATCAAGACGATGCCCATGTTCCAGATTGACCACAATATTTTCGATTTTGTGTCTTAAACGCTCGGCAATTTTGAGTGCATCATCTAGTGAAGTTTCAGGCAGGCATGCGATAAATTCTTCACCCCCATACCGTGCCAGCACATCATGGCGCCGCATTTCATTACGTGTGGTCTGCGCAATCATCTGGAGTACCTGATCTCCAACATCATGCCAATAACGGTCATTGATCTGCTTAAAATGATCGACATCAAAGACCAGCAAACTGATTGGAGCAGGCTGTTTAAGATTGTTTTGGATCAGCTGTTGCACCAGATATTCAAAACAGCGTCTATTATTCAGGCCTGTCAGCGAGTCAGTATGAGCGAGATTTTCAAAAGTCTGACGATGATATTCATTCAGGGTATATTGCAGGAATACCAAACGAGATTTTAGTGTAGAACTCCAGCTGATATATAAACTGAAGGTCAATACCGGCATATAGATCAGGGAAAACAAGAACATCTGATACAGATCAGCTTGGGTATTGAAATACACACCAATATAAATCACCAGTGTAATCAGACCGGAATTAATTAGGCTAGGCCAGAAGCGAATCTGCACACATAGATTGGCCAGGACAATAAAGACCAGTGAAGCATATTGATAAATGAGCGTATGCGGACTTTCAGACTGATTCAGATTAAAAAACCAGATTGCACTTGCTCCGATAATCGAGGTCGGCAACAGCAGGTCAAATACAGGCAAATTCCGGTAAAAATGATACATCCAGATTGTTATCAGCACGATCACCAAGGTATAGCCTAGCTTGGTCAGGATGAGCAAATTCATAATGTCATTCAGTACCAGAATATCGGCAAGGGTGTAGGAGGCATATGCCACCTGTGCAAATAGATTCACCTGTAAAAGATATTTTAAAGTGAGCTGTTTCTGATGGTTAAAGTAGGCAGGTTTTAAAGACCCAGGAATACGAACGAGAGGATCTTGAAGGGCATCCTGAAGCAGGAAGCGAGCTTCTTCTTCATATTTATCTGGCATATCGCCTTCCCACATTAAATCCAAAGAAATGAATAAGATGAATATTTATATTTGTATGAAAAATATTCTATTCTTTTAGGGATTATTTGAAAAGCATCACAAACAGATTTAGGCCTAATTCTTAAATTCTTGTCTAACAATCTTGGTTTTGCTATCAGGTTACAAAGTAGACCAAGACTGTTTCGCTTTATGATGAGCGCCAGACTGCTCCTGTTTATTTAACGGTTTAAATACATTCCAGGGATTTGGAGAGAGCGGTTTAGTCGGTTGCAGCATATTGGGATGATAGACCCTAATCCGGTTTCTTCCCGCTTTCTTAGCTTCATAAAGCGCAATATCCGCATGTTTAATCAGGTCTTCAAGTTCCTGTTGCGGAGATTCAAGTTCAGCAATACCGATAGAAATCGTGAACTGGATTTTCTGGTCAGAATTGATATGCATCGCCTGCTTTTGAATCGAGCAGCGAATTCGTTCCGCAATCATCAGGCAGTCCTGTAGCTGGGTATCTTCCAGCAAAGCAATAAATTCTTCTCCACCAAAACGTGCCAGTACATCGCTAGAGCGCATTTCTTTACGGGTAATTTCAGCAATCAGTTGTAGCACCCGGTCACCCACATCATGGCCATAGTTGTCATTGATTCTCTTGAAATAATCAACATCAAACATCAATAGGCAGGTGCTGGCAGGCTTTGGCCATTGATGGATTGAACGTTCCGCCATATCCACAAAATGACGACGGTTAAATAACTGCGTCAGATCATCAGTATGGGCAAGATTCTTTAAGGTTTGATAATTCCATTCATCCAGTAAAGTGCGTAGAAAAGAACGCCGTATGTTGATGATATTATTCCAGTTGATATAAATACTAAACGCCCAGAGCGGCGTGAAAACAACAATGAAAATAAAGGCCTGCGATAGACTCATGAGATGGGTTACCCCAATCATTATAAACAGGGCGATAAAAATAGAACAATACAACGCCCCCTTAAACTCGGTCTGTACACAGAGATTGGTAATTAAAACAAAGATCGCAGAGGCATAGATATAAGTTGACACATGCGGGCTACTCGACAGCAGGAGCAGGCCAATCCAGGTCGCTGCAGCCACAGTCGTGCCCACAGGCAAAATCATGTCCAGAACCCGGATATTCTTTTGATGCTTAAACAGGTAATAGCAGCAAAACATGACAGCAATGACCAGTGATACCCGGATCAGGCCAGACAGGAAAAACATGTCAGGAATAATAAAAATATCGGCAAAGAAATACAGCAAAAAGGCGATCTGCGCCATGTAATTAATCTGGCGAAGATTTTGATGACGATGCACATAAAGATAATTATAAAAGTACTGCTGGAATTGCGCAGGAATAGGTGCACCGCGATGTACAAGCGCATCTTCAATTAACTGGCGATTTTGCAGATCACATTCGGCCAACTTTAATGATCTATCCGTGGTCGAGTTTTGAAAAGACATATTCGCCGTTGAATATATATTTTCATTCGAGGATGACATGTCCTGATCCAATCTTATTTTTATTGGGCCCTATTATGAACCAAATGAATAAAAAACAATCTCCCTAGAATCAGGGGGTAGCACGATTTTTAAAAAGAAAACGTAACAAAATTTTTGTTTTGTAAATATGAAGCTATACGGATCACATTTTTATAGATTGCTGATTTTAATCATTTATATCAATAAAAACAGGCGTTTCACGTGAAACATGAGTATGATGAATAAGTTGATTTAAACGAACTGATGTAAGGTGCTTGAATGATTATATGATTCATCACCAAGATCTTGATTACAGGATTTGAAAGACTGAAGCCTTTAAGCATTTGAACTGTTCTGATGAGTAGCACATTTTATACGTATCGAAATATTTCCAAAGATAGATTTTATGGGTAGACGCGGTACATTGTTGTATGAGGTAGACATCTTGTGATGGTCAGGGAAAGATGTCTTGATTCAGCATATAGCCAGAATGAACTTGCCGAGGTCAGCTCAACCATGTCGAATAATAATGATATTGAACTGTCAAATTCAGATGATTGTGAAAAGTATATTAATCAGTTCATACAGGAAGTTCCTTTACGGCGTGCGGAAATCGGGCAGGGAACAGTCATTAAACGGGCCTTGCCGAGTCGGCATAAACGCATGATTGGCGCCTGGTGTTTTCTGGATCATGCCGGCCCCACTCAGTTTCCTCAGGGAGATGGCCTGGATATCGGACCGCATCCGCATATTGGCCTGCAAACTTTTACCTGGATGATTGAAGGCACCATGATGCACAGTGACAGCCTGGGTAACCGGCAATTGATCCGGCCGAAACAGGTCAATCTGATGACTTCAGGCTATGGCATTTCGCATACAGAGGTTTCACCGGAAACTGAAACCAAGATGCATGCAGCACAGCTCTGGATCGCCCTACCTGATGACAAGATCAATATGGCTCCGGCGTTTGATCATTATCCGGAATTACCCGTGATCGAAGAACACGGCATTCAATGTACGGTCCTGGTCGGAGAATTCCTAAATACACAATCCCCGGTTAAAGTGCATACCGAACTCTTGGGTGTGGATCTGTTTGCTGCTGAAAGTACCCGTGCCCATTTGAGTTTAGATCCAAGATTTGAATATGGCTTTATGGCCCTTGAGGGTCTGGCAAGTATTAATGGGCATGAACTGACTGAAGATAATATGGTGATTCTTGAGCCGGGATTACAGTATGTAGATGTCGAAATTCATGCGGGTGGGCGAATCTTGCTGATTGGTGGAGAGCCATTTGAAAGCCCTATTTTATTGTGGTGGAATCTGGTTGGTCGTGATGTGGAAGAACTGAAGCTGGCCCGTGAACAGTGGATGATGGGGCACCCGCGTTTTGGCACCATTCCAAGCTATGATGGGCCGCGTATGGAAGCACCAGTATTTCCGGAACATATGCGTGCTTCTCGATAAATCTTTCATATAACTATAAGAACAAAGGATCAGTATGGCCCGTATCGCACTTGCCAAAATACAGAGCTTAACCATACCGTGGCAGGGAGAAATCAGTCATGGTCAGCATCATTATCTAACCGATAAACCGGAATCCTTCGGTGGGCAGGATGCAGGTCCTGCACCTTATGATCTGCTTTTAGGCAGTCTGATCTCTTGCACCATGATTACTTTGCGCATGTATGCCAAACATAAGGACATTGAACTGGGCGACTTTCAGGTTGAAGCAGAATTCTTTGCCAATAAAGAAGGACAGGAATGGATTGAACGACGCTTAAGTTTCAATATTACTCATGATTCGGCTTTGCAGCAGAAAATTCTGGAGATTTGTGCCAAAACTCCGGTGACCAAAACCCTGTTACGCAGTCTGGAGATTCGGACCAGCCTGATTTAAGCTAAAAGAGGGTACGCTATATCCGGTAGGGAAAATGTAAGTAGACTGATAAACTCTTTAGTTAGAGCCAGACTTTTTGCTATGCTCACGCAGTAATAACAATAAAATCATGAGTCTAATATGCGTGTTTTACATCATCTCGAACAATCAAGATCATTTCGAATCATGTGGGCCTTGGAAGAGCTGGAGCTTGATTATAAGATCAAGTATTACAAACGCCTGCCAAACTATTCTGCTCCGCCTTCTTTGAAACAGGTTCATCCTCTGGGTAAAGCCCCGATTCTGGAAGATCAAAATCTGGTACTGGCTGAGTCTGCCGCCATTCTGGAGTATCTCCAAGAAACTTATGATTCGACCCATCAGTTTCAACCGATCAGTGCTGAGAACAAGGCGCAATACCGCTACTGGATGCATTATGCAGAAGGGTCTTTGATGCCTTTACTGGTCATGCAGCTGGTGATGACTAAAGTTCCTGAGCAAGTGCCATTTCTGGTACGTCCCGTGGCTAAAACAATTTGTGAAGGGGTGAAGAAGCAGTTTGTGCAAAGCCGTTTAAAAGACCATATCCAGTTTCTGGAAGAT
The DNA here is from genome assembly GCF_013417335.1 of Acinetobacter sp. YH16031. Lineage (NCBI taxonomy): Bacteria > Pseudomonadati > Pseudomonadota > Gammaproteobacteria > Moraxellales > Moraxellaceae > Acinetobacter > Acinetobacter sp. YH16031. The sequence continues at coordinate 5,572 of NZ_VPED01000017.1, read as the reverse complement.
CATTTAAGCCAGCATGAATATTTTGCCGGTCGTTTCAGTTTTGCGGATATCCAGATGAGCTTTCCGCTTGAAGCCATGCAAAGCCGTACCGGTAAAAGCTATCCGGCGATTCAGGCCTATCTGGAACGGATCTCGCATCGTGCGGCTTATTTCCGGGCCTTATCCAAGGAGCAGGCATTAAAGTCTTAAAGCCTTCGCTAAAAAAGAAAAGGTGCGATTTGCACCTTTTTTTATTTTTGAATCAGTCTGGGAAACTGAGACGTTCTTTAGGGAAAATCACCTTAAAGGTGGATCCCTGATTTTCATGGGAATCAATTTCGAGCTGGGCCTGATGTTGCATCAGTACATGCTTCACAATTGCCAGACCCAGGCCTGTGCCACCAGTACGGCGGCTACGGTCAGAATCGACTCGGTAGAAACGTTCTGTCAGACGTGGCAAGTGTTTAGGATCAATCCCAATCCCGGTATCTTCTACGACAAAATAGGCCGATTCACCATCATCATGCCAGCCCATGGTCACGGTTCCACCTTTAGGCGTGTACTTGATGGCATTGGTAATCAGGTTACTGAAGGCACTGGCAATTTCCATATCTGAGCCGATCAGGTCACAGTGACTATCAATATCCAGATTTAGGGTATGGCCATAATCCACGTTATAGGCTTGTGCATCATCAAACAGCTGGTTCATCAGATTAGGCATGTCAATAATCTGGTTCTTGGCAATATTCTTGTCATTTTCCAGACGGGATAGCAGCAACAGGTCATTGACCAGTGCATTCATGCGACGGGTCTGTGATTGCATCTGGTCAAAGGCGCGTTTCCAACGCGGGCTAATATCTTCCTGATCGGTAAAGGTTTCGATATAGCCGCTGAGCACAGTTAAAGGTGTACGCAGTTCGTGCGAAATATTATCGACGAAGTCCTTACGCATCTGTTCCAGATTATGCATTCGGGTCACATCATAGGCGACCAGCAAACGACTTTCACCGCCAAAACGGGTCATTTTGATTTGCACATAATGATCTTCGAATATCGAAGACTTCATTTTAAGGCCATCAGGTGCATCATCAATATGATGATAGTAATCAATGAAATTTGGCTGACGTAACAAACTCAGGATATTACGGCCGCGATCTTCCTGACCAATCCCTAATAAGCGTTCTGCAGCTGGATTCCACCATTCAATCTGCTGGTTTTCATCAATCAGTACCACGGCTTCTTGTAGGGCGACTAGCGAGGATTGTGCACGGTCAATCAGCTCGACCATTTCAGCCTGAACAACACGTTCCTGACGCTGGGCCCGATAGACATTGAACAGTAAAGCACCCCAGATCCCGTTAATATTTGGCGGTACATCATAGGGACGGTTCGAGATCCATTCATTGACCAGGTAGAGTGAACGCAACTGTGTGCCAAAGAAGGCAACAAAGGCCAGAACGATACAGATCCAGAAATAACCGATGCCTAGACCAATACAACTGGCAATCACCAGGAAGAGAAGAAGGAGACGTAAATCTTGCTTGGCAAAATCCCATAGGCTGCTGTAACGGAGTCTTTTGTGCTCATGTGACAGTTCGGGAACAGGATAGGGCTCATACATAAAACAAGATTTACCTAAAAACAATTAACCCAGTGCAACATCGGTACGGGTCGAGAAACGGTAACCGGTGCCACGCACAGTTTGTACATAGCGGTCAGCGCCATAAGGTTCAAGCACCTTGCGCAGACGACGGATATGCACATCAATGGTCCGGTCTTCAATATAGACGTTGCCACCCCAAACCTGATCCAGCAACTGCGCACGGGTATAAGCACGTTCCGGATGGGTCATGAAAAATGCCAAGAGACGATATTCAGTGGGTCCCATGTCCAGTATAGTACTGCCAAAATTCACACGCTTACTGACTGGGTCTAATACCAATCCATTAGCATCAATGGATTTTTCACCACTGAGGGCATTGGAGCGACGTAAAACAGCTTTAATACGTGAAACCAGCTCACGGGTCGAAAACGGCTTAGTCATATAGTCATCGGCACCGGCGTCCAGTCCCTGAACTTTATGATCTTCTTCACCACGCGCAGTCAGCATGATGACCGGAATTTCGGACAGGTTTTCATCACGTTTCAGACGACGACATAGATCGACACCACTGACGCCACCCGGCATCATCCAGTCCAGCAAAATCAATGCTGGACGCTGGTCCACAATCATTTGATGAGCCTGCTTGGCATCTTCTGCCTGTAAACATTGAAAGCCCGCCATATCTAGAGCAGTATGGATCATTTCACGAATCGGCAGTTCGTCATCAACAATTAGAATGTAGTCATCTTTCACAGCGCAATACCCTATTTCATGCAAACGGTGGACCGTTTTATATTTATGACAGGCTTATTACAAAGATTAATTATGACAGTATCATTGCAGAATAGGTAGCTCCGGGGCCTTTCGCAAAGATTTGTCACAATTTAAGCTGTTATTTTATAAGAGGGTCTTAATTCAAAATCTTGTAGATCACTGAGAGCTAGATCTATACAGACCTCATCATTATTTAAAAATTATCTAATCGGATCCGCAGGTTTTTCTGTACCCAAAGTATCTAATAAAGCAAAGAACACCAGACTACAGGAAGACAGAATTTCTTCCAGTGACTGTTTAAAGCCGCTCATGACCCAGCGAATCGCAATCTGGGTGACATAACCATTGAGTCCGGTCGAGACCAGAGAAATCTCTCTTTCAGAACGATTCAGGTTCGGCATCATCAGCATGACAAAGGCCTGAATCATACGGTCGAAACGGCCCATGGTTTCATGAATCGTGGCCTGATTATGCAGTTCCTGAACCAGCATCGCATCGATATAAATAATTCGTGCCATACCCGGATTGTCACGTAAGGTCGTTAGCAAGGCAGTCAGACCGGCTTCGATCATTTTCTTTGGATCAGAAGAGGCTTGCATCATGGCCTGCATGACATTCTGCTGTAACTGGTCAATCAGCTTGAGGAAAATAGTCTGGAACAGATGTTCGCTTTTCTTAAAGGATTCATAAAAATAACGTTCAGTCAGTTTGGCCTCGTTACAGATATCCTTCACTGTGACTGAAAAGAAACCATGACGACCATAAGCCTCAATCCCAGCCTCAATCAGCTTTTCACGACGCGCCTGCTGACGCTCAGCCATGGAAAGTCCTTTAAACTGGCGTTCCTTACTTTTACTTGCTAGTTTTTGTCCTGAATTTACTGCATCCGTCATAAAGACCATAGACTCATGTGCTTGAGATTTTAAGTATCTTATCAATAAATCCGGCTTTGACCTATGCTGAAATTCAAGCCTGAAAATTGGCCCGTAGAGACATGCTGGAATTATTGACAATAAGGATTGTCAAAACTATATTGAAAAGATGTGCTGTATCCCTATGCGACAGAAAAACAGGCTGTCATGGAAGGGCAGTGTTTTAATCAAGGAAATTCAATGAAAAATTTTAATAATAAAGTCGCGGCCATTACTGGTGCAGGTTCAGGTATCGGCCAGCAACTTGCGGTGCTTTTAGCAAAGCAGGGCTGTCATTTAGCACTCAGTGATGTGAATGAACAGGGTTTGGCTAAAACCGTTGAGCTGCTGAAAGGTACTGATGTTCGTGTCACAACCAAAAAGGTCAATGTGGCTAATCTGGAAGAAATGCACGCTTGGGCCACTGAGGTCGAGAAAGATCATGGCAGCGTGAATATGATCTTTAACAATGCTGGTGTTGCCCTTGGTTCTACCGTAGAAGGCGCCAGCTATGAAGAGCTGGAATGGATCGTCGGGATTAACTTTTGGGGCGTAGTTTATGGCACCAAAGAGTTTCTACCTTTAATCAAGAAAACTGGTGATGGTCATGTCATCAATATTTCCAGCCTGTTCGGTTTAACTGCCCAGCCAACCCAGTCTGCTTATAATGCCACTAAATTTGCCGTGCGTGGCTTTACCGAATCCTTGCGTCAGGAGCTGGATATGGAAAACTGCGGCGTAAGCGCACTCTGTGTACACCCAGGCGGAATCCGCACCAATATCGCTATTGCAGCGAAAATGAATGACAGTATTCGTAGTCTGGGAATGCATCCGGAAAAATCTGCACAGAATTTCAATAAGCTGCTGCGTTGCCCACCGGAAGAAGCAGCGCGTCAAATTCTGGAAGCGGTACAAAAAGACAAACGCCGTTTGCTAATTGGAAATGATGCCAAAGCGATTGATTTAATTCAGCGCCTTATGCCAACTGGCTATCAGAAAGTCACGGCTTTAGCTACCCGACTTGGCAAGCAGAAGAAAAAGTCAGCTTAAAACACCCTGATCAAAGCCCGCATAAGCGGGTTTTTTTATGCCTGAAAACTTAAGCAGCTAAAGTATTTTATAAATCAAAAATGGTGCATAAGAATGTCAATAAATTGACAGCGTTAGATAAGCCGATTCGGCATGATGATTTCACAGACCGAAGGTCGACATAATTATAGATAGAGGAAATGATCATGGCTTATGAATACAAACACATCCAGGTACAACCAATTGGTGGCCGTATTGGCGCTGAAATCCAGGGCGTAACACTGTCAGCGGATTTGGCTGATGAAGTGGTGAATGAAATCAATCAGGCATTATTGCAGCATAAAGCGATCTTCTTTAAAGATCAGCAACATCTGGATGATGTCGCCCAAGAAGCCTTTGCAGCGCGTTTAGGCACACCGTTGAATCACCCGACTGTACCGGTAAAAGATGGCTCTGCACATATTCTGGAAATTGATTCACGTGGTGCACGTGCAGACAGCTGGCATACGGACATCAGCTTTATTGATGCCTATCCAAAAGCTTCTATCCTGCGTAGCGTGGTTGCGCCTGCAGTAGGTGGCAATACCGTATGGGCAAATACAACCGCTGCCTACAATGATTTGCCTGAAGAATTAAAAACATTGGCAGACAGCTTGCGTGCCATTCACAGCAACAACTTTGACTATGCTGCAAAAGTCAGTGTTCCAAAAGAAGCTTTGGAAAAATATAAAAATTATTTCAATTCAACTGAATATGAAACTGAACATCCATTGGTACGCGTTCATCCTGAAACAGGTGAAAAAACCTTGTTATTGGGCCACTTCTTTAAGAGTTTCGTCGGTTATAGCTCAAGTGAATCACGCCGTTTATTCGACCTGTTCCAAAGTTATGTAGAGAAGCTGGAAAATATTGTGAGCTGGCGCTGGAGTGCAGGTGATGTGGCGATCTGGGACAACCGTGCAACGCAACACCGAGCGATTAATGACTATGGTGACCAGCACCGTGTAGTGCGCCGTGTGACTTTAGAGGGTGATGTGCCAGTAGGTGTGGATGGCCGTCCAAGCCGTGAACTGCGTAAAGACGTCAAGCAGGACATTAGCAACTTCCGCTATAACAGCGAAGACGGTATTTATGAAAAAGTTTCATAAGTAACCCGAATCGCGGATAAAAAATTGACTTGAAAAATAAGAGGACTAGAGCCATCAGTTGAGTTACCACACCAAACTCACAACTCTAGTCCTGATGTTCAATAGTACCGAATTATTCTGCGTAATTG
>NZ_VPED01000171.1:0-1262 GCF_013417335.1 Acinetobacter sp. YH16031 | reverse complement strand
TAATAGTTACTATCACAGGTCTAACTTTCGGTCTTCTGAGCCAAACAATGGTCGAATCTGGAATTGAAAAAGCATTAAATTACAGAATGATAGAAGCTAGGCTTAAGGGGCTTGGTCTGCAAATGTTATCGCCAGATATATGTAAAAATTACATTCCTAAACAAACTTTTTCGCAAATCCCGGCAATCCAAACTTGTTTCCAGTTTAGAAATTCGCAGAAAATTCAAACTCAATATGGTGAATTACACGTAATTTATAAGTGAAAAAATCAGCTATGATTAATAACTACTCATAGCTATAAAACTAATCAAAAAATAATGCCTAAATTTACCGTTGCTGAATTAGCTAAACAATATGGAATTGCTCGTACATCTATTTATGATCGTATGAAGAATGGTTCTATCAGTTATGAAATAGATGCTAAGAATCGAAAAGTCATTGATTTTAGTGAAATGCAACGTGTTTACGGCACACCTGACAGTAAGGCTTACAGTACAAATGAACAAGTCCGTACAACTACAGACTTACAAGAAATTGTACAGCCGCCACAAGTTACACCAATAGAAAATAAGCCTATTCAGCAAGCTGCTACGATAACACCGGAACCTAAAAAACGAGGTTTATTCGGTCGTTTGGCGAAAGCAGTTTTTGACAATTGATTCTTCACTGGAGCTAATCAAAGTTGTGAAACTTTGGTCAAAGAATAGGCGTGGAACGTGAATAATCACAAAAAAGCCGTTCCAGTGCGCTGTTTACTGGAACGGCTTTAGTTAAGATATTGATGCTTATAGGAAAATTTCAAGCATTTCGTATAATTGGTATTATGTTAATTTTAGAATCTCTTAGAAATGATTCACTTAATCTATAACCATTCTTTAATAATTAATACATTTATCCTAGAAAGATGAGTGCCCTAAAAGTGTAAAAAAATAGTCACAAAAATTTCAAAATAGCTCGATATTATTTAAATAAAATTTATACTAATACTTGATGTTGTATAAGCAAATATAGCTAATTACTTAAGTTAGCAGTACAAAACTTTATAAAATGGTGTTTTACAGAAATATTTACATTCTATAGCCTTTAGAATTTAGCTATAGCACCACAAAGTAGATGTATTTTTTGAAAATTTAATTAGATCAAGGAAAAATCATGAGAATAAATAAAATTAAAGATCATCAAAAGCGATTATTCTACTGATGAACTCTATAAAGAGGGTTACTCATTATTATACGGACAATAACGATGACTAGAATATTTAT
>NZ_VPED01000170.1:0-1335 GCF_013417335.1 Acinetobacter sp. YH16031 | reverse complement strand
TTTAGACTCTGAATAGATTCATCCTTAGGATCTACTAAAGCTTCTTTTTCTTTTAACTCTTTACGAACTTCTTTAATTTGAGATGTTAGCGTTTTTATACCTCTATGATTTGCAATAAACATCATTTCAAACCATTCAAGATCTTCTAAAGTAGATTTCATATCATCACCATTTAATTTTATAAAAATATTTTTTTTAATGCTCTCACTCTCTCAACATTCTCCACAGCCTTCGTTTTACTCTGGGCTGATGGTGAATGTTGAGAGAGTTTCGGCAATACTCACCCTAAGAGCTTACAAAAAATTGCTTGCTCTTAAAGTATTGCCGAACACCAATTTGGGCTGACGGAGCCACGCATCGGTCGTCCACGACAGTAGGTAATTGTGCTTTCCTACACAGGCTGAGATTACGATTCACACACCGCATCGACACGTTCTCAAACCGAACAGGTCACTTCTCTCTGCGAGGGTTTCCCCAACATACAATTTAAAGCATCCCTGAACTACTCATCACGCTGTTGCTTTGTCGATATCCCCTAGTAGCAACTCCTGCTCTACATTACTGTAAAACAATCGCTGTGGTGCGCTAGCGTCGCTTTATTCCATCCACCCACACCACATGCCTAGACCCGAATAAACGGACACGCAGAAGCGGGCAAAGCTCGAATTCAAGATTGCTTATTTAATGGACACAAAACGATTCAATAACGAAGTAATTCATGTTTTGACTTGAAATTACTGCTCATAACGTTAAAATGTGCGAACAGGTACAAGCCTTTGGTGAAATCTGCACGAGTTGGTAGCTCTGCTGATCTTCGTTATCTGATGCGTCAACATCAAATAACTGCGTACCGCTGAATATAAGAAAAACCCGTTGATACTGCAAGGTGTCAGCGGTTTTTTTTTACTCAATTCAAGCCCTTAACTTTCACTCTTTCTAATTTCTTATTAAAAAATCATCTACATCTATTTGATTAATTTCTATTTTCATTAAAAAATAAGTTTCACTCTTTTTCAAAAAAAAATTGTTATTTGCTCAAATTAAATACACCAATATCTATTTGTTTTTGATTAATTTTTATAAACCCGTCCAAGATTTTTAGACAGTCTAGTTAATACAACAATTTAAATATTAGATAAAATCAGATGGTATATATGTAAAACTATATCTATCCAGTCTGTAAATTTTACAGTCTATTAGACAGTGACTTTAGACAACAATAGGCATCACTTTACAACATGAAAAGTCTTTCAGTTCTTGAATTATCCAAGCTTTACGGCATAAATAGACAGACAATTTACAATCATATAAATAAAGGAATTTTAAGTAAAAATT
>NZ_VPED01000169.1:0-1340 GCF_013417335.1 Acinetobacter sp. YH16031 | reverse complement strand
TAACTGCTAAACCGTTATTAACACCAAGTTCTTTTTCTTTCTTTTCTAAAACTGTTCCAGATTTTTTATTTCCAAACCAATCAGTTTCTGAAAGAATATTCTCATTTACGATGTAAGTTTCTTTGCCCTCTTTATATATTTCTAAAACTCTTGGATATTTCGTATCTTCAAGTTGCCAATAACCAATATATTTATCGTGAGGCTTGGAACATGCTGTTAAAGCCAAAGCAATTAAAGTAAGGAAAAATATTTTCATGATTTTCTCAGAGAAATTAGATTTTAAAAGGTCATGAGAATAGAATATTTTTCAAGTATCTCTAAGGACATAAAAAACCAGATTTGTATAGCTAAAGTAATGAAAAAAAAGACTATTATGTAATTTAAATCTCTAGACTATTTTATAATAAATTATTTATCTAATAAATCGATCACTATCTTTGATGTTATCTGTTTTATATATTTTTGATTTTTTATATATTGTTCTTAAGCAAGGCAGAAAGTTAATGAAATCATTTATGACCTATCCAGCCGCGTGATTTAGAGTCTATTTTTATCTCAGCCAAACCTCGGCTGGGATTTTTTGCCTGAAATTTCGTATAAGAGATTTTATGTTAAATAAAAGGAAAAAGTGCTTTTAAAAGATTACAGACTAGTAACTAAATTAATTTGATCTAATATTTTTTTGCAGTTTTCAATAGATTCCTTAGCTGATATTTCTGTCACTTTATCCTCTAACTTATAATCTGCAATAATACGTAATTGATGGAAGCTAACTAGTCGATATGCTATAGCTTTCAATTGTTTATTTGCCGGACGTAATTCTATTAAAGTCTGCCGTAAGGATGCATGAGTTCCACCTTTATAGGCATTCACAGGAATGCCTAAGGAATTGGATTTTTCATTAAGTTTATGAAATGCACAGTAATAACTACGGCTTATTATCTGACGATAATCAATTTCTGAAATTGGAGTAATAGAAATGATTTTTTGTGCAAAATTTAAAAATTCTATGCTATCCACGACTATCCTAATTCATTGCTTTTAAAATTTTCAGCCGTAAATATTATAGGATATTTAATAAGCTCTTCATACTCATAACTATCTAATAAGTCTAAAAATTTATCATTCATACCATCATTTAACAGCATAACTGTTTCTAGATCCAAATCGGTATTGAATAGTATTGTAGAAATTTGACTATCATTCACTTCTATAAATCTATTAACTTGATTATTACAGTGTGTGAAGAAGACAGAAAAAGCTACTTTCAATACATCTCTATACAAATCGAGATTTAGATTTGTATTTTCTATAATTTCTTGACGCGTCTCATTTAAGCT
>NZ_VPED01000168.1:0-1356 GCF_013417335.1 Acinetobacter sp. YH16031 | reverse complement strand
GGCAATGTCATCATCGCCGGCTTTTTTCACGTTGGCAAATTTTCAAATGTTTTCGCGCCCGCAGATCGCAGGAACTCTTATTTATATTCCTGCCATAAAACAGCTGTTTACAATGAAATTCACTCAAAAATAGTCAATAAAAAATATATTTTTCAAAGGGGTACTTTTATAGTTATGGCAAAGATTTTTTTAATGTATAAAAAACAATAAGTTAAAAAATCAACTTGTATGAAAAATAAACAATGGTTTTTTATTTCTTTATTTTCAAATATATAAAGAGCATGGATCATTTTCTTAATGATTCAATATCTAAAAATAAAAGTCTTTTCTTAACATTTTATTATGTTAAAACCCAATAGTTTCTTAAATATTAAATTGTTTATAATCAATAGTTTACATTGCATTTTTAAGCTGTTAGATTGATATTTTTTTTGGGCAACTAAGATGTCTTTTAGTAATAACCAAAAACTGATCGGAGGAGATGAAAAAATGTTCATTATCGGTCTGATTGATAACTTTTTCTATCGCGTGATCGGAGTAGATTCTCGTCCAAAATTTTGGGGAAATAACTTTGAATTTTATGAAAAAGCTATGTCAATCTCTGTGTCATCTAGTAAGCGTGATATCGATAGCTTATTTATAAGGTTCGGCACGCTTTGGAATTCTGAAAATAAAAAAGAAATCGTTATCGAACAGATGGATTTTCGAAAAGAGTTATGTCATCTGGATGTATCTATTAAATTACTATTAATTCTCTGTGAAATAGCTGAAAAATTCAGTTATCAGACGATTAGATTTCTTAAGCCCAGCTGGGTCTTAGTTGGTGAATACATATGCTTTAAGTTTGGATTTTCAGCGAAGAATGAGATAGATCCTAAAAAATTAAAATTGAGATTGAAAAAATATCTATCTGAGAAAGCTTAGGATGGTGATAGTCACTATGAGAGTTAATTTCGTATAAGAGATTTTATGTTAAGCAGATGCCTGAAAAGCCCATGAATTGGGCCTTTCGTATAAACTCCATCATGTTAAATGAGCGGTTTCTATACTCCCGCACAAGCAAATGCAAATGCTATAACACAAAACTGTAGAATCATTAAGGGTGGGAAAAAGACATGAGTGATGGTCCATAAGCAGGCGATAGGAGTAACTATCCATCTCCCTCCTTTACCAGATGCAGTAATAATAATAAAAATAATTATTTGATAAATAATTACTCCGACACTAAGAATTACCATTTTTTTCCAAATAGTGAAATTCTCTCTTAATTATAAGACACAATTACTTAATACCAAATCCTAGGCGTCTTCCATCTGTCAAAACTTAATCAGTATCATCATTTCCGTCGTTTTTCGA
>NZ_VPED01000167.1:0-1359 GCF_013417335.1 Acinetobacter sp. YH16031 | reverse complement strand
TCCCTTTCGATTTTAAACGGTAGGTACAGAGCATCCCGAATGGGTGCGAACTTTGGAGCTTTTGCTTTTCAAAAAGTATGAGCGAAGCGAATACATTACAAATGCTTTTGCTTTTAGATTTCACAAATAGGATTAACCAAAAACTGCCCCACGAAGCGAGGAACGAGCTTCAATAGAGTACGAGCTTTAGCGAGTACCTAGGGCAGTTTGCACTCCCCTCTCGAAAGGCTTTTAATTATTTTTAAAGCTTTTAAATGCTTTTAGATAAGCTGAAAACATTGATATGAGAGGACTACAGCTTATATAAGCACACAAATTCTCTTGTATAAGCACACAAATTCTCTTGTATAAGCACACAAATTCTCTTGTATAAGCACACAAATTCTCTTGATTTACACACATAAAATATATAGTGTGTAAATACACATTAATAATAACGTGTATTTAATATGAAGAATGGTTTAGTTGTGAAAGATAATGCATTAATAAACGCCAGTTATAATTTAGAACTAACGGAACAGCGTTTAGTCATGCTTGCAATCATTAATGCAAGGGAATTAGGGCGGGGTATTACGGCAGATAGCAAACTAGAAATACATGCTAGTGACTATGCAAAACTATTTAATGTATCACCTGATGCATCCTACAAAGCCCTGAAAGATGCCGTAAATAATCTATTTAACAGGCAGTTTAGCTATACAGCCGAATATAAAAAAACAGGGAAGGTAGGTATCGTTCGCTCTCGCTGGGTAAGCCGTATTTTTTATGTAGATGATTTGGCATTACTAGAAATTACTTTCGCACCTGATGTAGTTCCTTTAATCACTAGATTAGAAGAACACTTTACAAAATATGAAGCCAAACAAGTTGCACACCTAACCAGTAAGTATGCCACTAGACTTTATGAGTTATTAATCGCTTGGCGTGAAGTTGGTAAAACACCTGTTTTTGAACTACAACAATTACGTAAAAATTTAGGTGTTGAAGATGATGAATATCAACGTATGCACCATTTTAAAAGCCGTGTATTAGAAACTGCCATTACTCAAATCAATGAACATACAGACATAAAAGCCACTTATGAGCAACACAAGAAAGGGCGTACAATTACTGGGTTTTCATTCAAGTTTAAGCAGAAACAACAACCGAAAAAATTAGATTCTAAGCGTGACCCAAACACACCTGACTTTTTTATCAAAATGACCGATGCACAACGCCATTTATTTGCAAAAAAAATGTCAGAAATGCCTGAAATGGGGAAATATTCACAAGGTACAGAAAGCTACCAACAATTTGCTATTCGTATCGCTGATATGCTTTTAGAGCCTGAAAAATTCAGAGAGCTTTATCCAATTTTAG
>NZ_VPED01000166.1:0-1364 GCF_013417335.1 Acinetobacter sp. YH16031 | reverse complement strand
CGCTACGCTCAGAAGCTTTATGCTCGCTTCGCTCGTCTAGACACAAAGGCCAGTGAAAAAAATAAAAATTTTCTAGATGCAAAATATTTTAAAAACGGTTTTTCAGAGGGTCGAGGCGCAAATTTTCTTTGTGTCAGCTCGTAGACACTCGCTTAAATATTTTTTTTGAAAAATATACTGTGTCCAAAGACTGAAACAATGGTGACACAGTAGATAGACACAGTAGTCAGACACACTTGATTGACTTGAGTTTGTGACTTAAACGGTAACGCCACCGCTACGCTACCCTCTAAAACCTGCGCTATCGCTGGGTTTTAGCCCGAAAGGGTTCGGGACGGGTTGGCTAGATCGCTAGGGCGATCTTACCTACACCGAAGCCCCCGTCTGCGCGCCTGCGGCGCACGACCACCCCCTTTCTGACAAGTGGGGAGCTTCTTCGCTACGCAAAGAACTCCCCGACTTGCTTCACCGAAAGAGGGTGGTCGTGCGCTTCGCTTCGACGGGGGTGGCGTTGCCCCCACTGCGGAGTAAGATCTCGGCTCGCTTCGCTTGCTCGACGCTTACTCCTTGCGGCTCCCCCACGGCCTCTCTCGCTGGGGCTTCGAGGCTGCTTCGCTTTCGCTCGCACTCCTTCGGAGCTTGCGACCGCTTGGGGCGGTCGGTCACGGCATCAACTGGCTTCACCTAAAAAATGGCATTTACATCCGCTTAAAAACTCATATTATTTTCGGTCAATGTTTTAATTCATTGAAAAATAACAATATTTTTATTGAAATGATTTTTTTTTGATCATAGACTGTGTCCATACACTGTGCCAAATATATGAGACCTATATGAAATGGCTCTTACTTGCTGTCTTTGTCCTTATCTTGCTTTTCATCCCTGAGATATCTCAGGCTCTAGAAGTCTTTTTCTCACATCCTTTCCGCTTTGCCCTAGCGCTGATCTTAGGGATGATCTTTTACGGGTGGATGACTTTCAAAAAAGAGGGCGAAGAGCTTCCAGGCTTTCTGAAACTTCTTTTTTTCGGGACAAATGGCCTTTTTTTTATCGCTTGGGGCGTAGCTTTTTTCTTTGGTAAAGCAGGATGGTCTGACGCCCTTGCTCATGGCGGGTTTTTGGTGCTTGGGATGCTTGTAATAGCTTTGCTTGAGCGTCTTTATGTACCTTTTACAGAAAAATTTCTGTCGTTCTTCACTAAAAAAGCAGGGACAGAAAGGGATCACTTGACGGATGTACGAGAAGTCGCAAAGGAAGCTGAAAAAAAAGCAAGTGGCCCCATCTTTAAACCCGGAAAATTTTTTTAAAGCGGGCAGTTCCTTTCCCGGCCCCAATGGGAAAGGCGGGCGGACCTACGGGGAAGG
>NZ_VPED01000165.1:0-1364 GCF_013417335.1 Acinetobacter sp. YH16031 | reverse complement strand
TAGGGAAAAAATCACATCAATGTTATATCACAACAGTTGGAGGAGCTATTAGTTCCCAGGCAGTTTGTTCTGGTTCTAATTCTGTAAAACAAAGTAGCGATAACCAATGTAACGCTCTATTGAAAGCAGCAGGCCGCTGTTAATTTTATGCAAAAGCTCAGGTTAATCCTGAGCTTTTTGTTCAATCTCATCATTGTCCAAAAACGTGCCTGGATTCGTGAGCATAATCTTTTCTTGGCACTGATCGCATACCAACAGTCCTACAAAAAGCTGTACATTTTTTCTTGATTGACAAAGAGTACAAGCCCTCGGAAACATTATTGTATTTGCCGTAGTGGTGATATGAGTGCTCATCATAATTCCTAGAATAAGAGTTCTCACTATCTTCTCTTAAACTTCTTAGCTTGAATATTGAAGAAGATCCATTTTGAGAACTTTTGTAGAAAATAGATAAAGAACTCTGTGATATTGAATACTCTCAAGTTTTTAACTACTTTTAATGTCTAAAATAAGAAATCAATTTAGGCTCTAAAGCCTCACTTAAAATCTATCAACTGAGTGGTTTTTACAGGTTTAAATTTCTAAAAAATACATCATGTATAATTTATTAAATTGACCGAATTGACAATTTTGTGGCTTATCGAAAAGTGCGCAGATTATTTTAATTAATTTTCATTAACTTATGCTGATTTTATAGCTTTTACTGCGCAAACTCAGTTTTCATGAACTGCGCAGGGTATTTATTTATATATATTAATAGCTTACGCTCTTTTTTCCCATTTTTCGAGCGCAGATGCCTGCGCACCCTATTTTTATTTAAATAACAGTTACTTACGTAATTCTTATTAGATTTTTGAGCACAGAGAAGAGCGCAGCAAATTAATAAACAAAATCAATTACTTATTTTAAAAAACTGGCTTTTTGCTGCGCAGCTTTCTACTACATAAGATAATTCCCCAAGACCTTATGACATAAGGCTTTGAAGGTTGTCATCGTTAGATGCGTGGTGTGTGACAAAAAAATCCCGGCATGTGCCGGATCTTGGATTGGAAAATTGGCTAAAGTGACGTAGGGCCGGTGCTTGGTTTTGCGTGGAAAAAAGTATTTATTTCCTTGTTTAGAAAAACGTAAAAAATCAATTTTTTGTCTATTCATCCAGGTTAAAAATTTCAACCCAAAACTTTAATTATGAAAAGCTTCATAGAAAGCGTTCAAATGCGATTTAAGAGCCTTTACCTAAAAAACATAGATCTCATAGTGAAAAACAGAAAACAGCTCAAAAAACGCAAATGAGAGCGAAATAAAGAGGTATTTTGACTTTAGATAGATGCATAGAGCGAGTGTCTACGAGCGAACTATCAAAA
>NZ_VPED01000164.1:0-1437 GCF_013417335.1 Acinetobacter sp. YH16031 | reverse complement strand
ATTTCAATTGAGTCTATGTCAAAAGAATTAGTTGTAAAAACCAATCGGTTAAACCAAGCTTTTCAAACTCTATCTTTATCAGAGTTTCATATTGTTCAATTAGCCATTGTTGATGCTAGACATACGGGTACTGGACTAAGTACAGATACTCCTTTACGAATAGATGCATTGAGATATGCTGAAGTTTTTGGGACAACAAGGCAAAATGCTTATCAGAGAATGAAAGAAGCAGAGGATTCTTTATTTAACAGAAGATTTAGCTTCTTTGATGAAGATGGGAAATTAGTCAAAAGTAGATGGATTCAGCAAGTAAAATATCTAGATGATGAAGGGGCTATTGAACTTGTTTTCACTTTAGCTGTTGTACAAGGCATAAGTAAAATTGATGGAATTAAAGACTTTTTTACTCAATATTTACTAAGCCAAACAGCCCAGCTTAACAGTACATATTCAGCAAGATTATACGAGTTATTAATTCAATGGAAAGCTATTGGAAAAACGCCAGTATTTGAATTAGCAACTTTTAGAGAACAACTTGGAATTGGTGTTAATGAATACAAGCGTATGGATCACTTTAAAACTAGAGTTCTTGACTTAGCCATTTCTGAAATTAGCGAAAAAACAGATATAGAGGCAACCTACCAACAGCATAAAAAAGGCCGTTCAATATCTGGTTTTTCTTTTTCTTTTAAACAAAAAAAATCTAAAACTAAATCATTAGAAAATCAGACAATATCTGGCAATCTAGATCTTTTTTCAAAAAAAATGACTGACTCTCAACGCCACTTATTTTCCAATAAGCTATCTGAACTTCCTGAAATGAGTAAATACTCTCAAGGAACTGAAAGCTATCCTCAATTCGCAGTAAGAATTGCTGAAATGCTTAAAGATTCTGAGAAGTTAAAAGAGTTTGCTCCCATGCTTGAAAAGGTTGGCTATCGTTAAATCATTGATGTAACGTTACATTACTAAATATTGTCTACTGACATACAGACTTTTACTTGGGTTACATGATGAAAGCACTATCTGTTATTGAATTAGCTCAACTCTATGGAATGAATCGTCAAAGTATCTATAAACGTATAAATAAAGGGGATTTATCAAAAAATAGTGATGGTAAAATAGATTTATCTGAAGCCATACGAGTATTTGGCGAGCCATCTAATAAAAATAATAATGTAACTACGTTACAGTCTACTACGGTACAAAAAGATACAGAAGTAGACATGCTAAAACAGCAAGTAGACATACTTAAAAAACAGCTAGAACTTGCACATGAGCGAGAAATTTTTCAAAGAGAACAACTAGAAGCTAAAGATCACCAAATTGAGGCTATACAACGCTTATTAGAAGCCCCAAAACCTAATATGACTACGTTTACCGATCAAGAACCGGTGCGATCAAGCATGGTCCAAACAGATCCCGAACCGAACACAG
>NZ_VPED01000163.1:0-1438 GCF_013417335.1 Acinetobacter sp. YH16031 | reverse complement strand
AGCTTAAGCCTGTAACGTCCGCAGGGGGTGAAAAGAAACCTTTATGTGGATTTGGGTAAGTGAGAAACGTGTGTGCTGTTGAGAGTGTGTACATTGTATAAACCTGATAAGACTTGGAACTGCGATCAGGGGATATAGGAATGTAGGTGTGCATATTCGAGGTGACACGGGAAACTCATAGTTTCCAGTAATGGGAACAACTGCTTTAGGGACTAACTTGGGAATCACTTTTAGCGTTGAAGATCAAGACTCTATTGGATGTCTTTTCGAGTTTGAAAAGGTCTGAGAAAAAGTTGTGGGTATAATCGGAGCGAGAAGTGAGGGAGAGTGGCATAGTAGGGCTTTACTGTAATGGTAAAGGTAGCAACTTGGTTTGAGCGAAAGGTTAGGATTGAGTTGAGTAACGAAAAGCCGCGCCGTTAAGTTTGGTGGCGTGTTAGGAAATGGAAGGTTGAAATATTGGTGTGAGATTTGGCGATCTCATGGACTTGGCGGTCTAAGCCCCAATATTTTAACCGAAAAAAACTGAATCAGAAAGAATAGCTTGAGTGGCATCAAGCAGCTATTTCGAAACAAACTTGAGTAAACAAGGATTTAAATCAGGTCTTCAAAACTCGTCCTTCAAAACTGGTTTTTATGCAGTAGATTCTGCTGAATTAATTAAAATCTGTGTGTCCCTCATCACACTTAAATAACTGAGCAATCGTCGTAAACGACGGGTCCTGAGCTTATGACCTTAAACTGCTCTCCTACCCTCTTTTGGACTTAGAAAGTCAATTTATGTAATTTTTATAAATTAAAGTCATATTTTATCCCTTGGAACTACTTGGCTTTTTTTTTGGGTTTTTGAAATAGCCTATGCTTAATTTTAAGAGCGTGGAACATATACCAGATTGACTCAAATGACAGGTCTAAAAAAGATAAAACTCGCCACAGGCGAGTATTATCTGATATGGGCACTTTTACACCCCTAAAATATATTTTTGAGGGTTCTTAAGCCAATTAATAACTGTCTGCCTGCTTACCCCTAAAACTTCGGCTATTTGCGTCTTATTGAAGCCATTTAGCGACATTTGGAAGGCTTGCTGTCTAACATCACTATATCCCTTAGAACGAGCTTTACCGCCCTTACAGGCTCTTCTAGTCTGTATCTCTAAGAACTCCTCATAGCTGAAATGCGACCAAATCCACTTGGCGATACTTTTAGCGATGGCTTTTACCTCGGAAATAGGCAATCCCTCAGAAAATTTAGCGTTTTCTTCTTGTACACGCAGGAAAACGGCTCTGTGCCACACATCAAAGCTACAATTTTCAGCCTGAAAGGTTTTAACAGCCCTATAGCCCCACAACCGCACTAGATCAAAAACAGTACAGTTACGCCCTAGCCCATAGTTATCTGTGTATTTGTCTTTCGGCAAGTCCATGTCTACACAATCCG
>NZ_VPED01000162.1:0-1446 GCF_013417335.1 Acinetobacter sp. YH16031 | reverse complement strand
ACTGCGGTAGCATCTATGGCCTATCGTGCAGGAGAAAAATTGACAGATGAACGGACAGGATTAACGCACGACTTTACGAGAAAAGAAGGTGTGGCTTATACCGAAATTATCTCGAACTTAGATACTCAAATTGATCGTGCCGAACTCTGGAATCTGGCGGAAAAAATGGAAAACCGCAAAGATGCCAGAACCGCTAGAGAATGGGTTATTGCTTTACCTGATGAATTGGACGAAGAACAACGCAAGGAACTCGCTAAAGACTTCGCCAAGTCCTTAGTAGATCGCTATGGGGTGGTCGCAGATTTAGCGATTCATGCACCCAGCAAAGGTGGAGATGATAAAAACCATCATGCACATATCTTGCTAACAACTCGCAAAGCAGAATTGGACCCTGAAAATAAATTAGTCCTTACTCAAAAAACGGAAATTGAACTAAGTAACACCAAAAGAAAAAGCCTAGGCATGGGAACAAGCCAGGAAGAAATTAAACAGATTCGAGCCACCTGGGCAAACTTAGCCAATCATGCTCTGGAATATGCAGGGTATCGGGAAAGAATCGACCACCGCAGCTATGCCGATCAGGGCAATCAGCTACAAGCCACCATACATGAAGGCAGCAAAGTCACCCAGATGCGTAGGAAAGGCATAGATACTGAGATCAGCCGTTTCAACGACACAATCAAACAGCAGAACAGCCAGCAGCTCCAATACCAACAACAGCACAAGGAAAAGACCTTAGAACAGGGTTTTAACCGTGTTGAACAAGGGTTTGAGCAATGGAAGAAAGATCAGGAAGCTAAACGCCTAGAACTGGAACATAAAAAGCGGTTAAAGCTACAGCAAGAACAAGCTATGAAGCTGAAACAACGCAAAAGCATGAATAGAAATGGGCCTTCCCTATGAGCAATCAAAACGATTTAGACGACCAGTTATATATTTTATTAGCTTCGATGAAGGAATACAGGGAAGCCATAGCAGACGATAAGAAGCGATTAGAGACATTTTACACCCAAGTAGCTAGTGGGGTACTAGATAAGGCTGAAAAGTCACTACAGGAGACAAATAAACAAGCTATAGGGGCATTAAAGAGCCGTATTGAGGAGTTAGATAAAGCAACTAGCCGTCTTAACTATCAATTTATTGCCGTGTTTGCCAGCGCCTTTGTAGCGTTGGTAATGGTGCTGTTCTTGGCGTTATTTTTATTTGTCCCAAGTATGGATGAAATCCAGCAGCGCAGATCGGAAGTAAACAACCTGAAAAAATACAGTTTAGATCTATCAAAATGTGATGGGAAAACATGCGTTAAAGTGATGACAAAACAATGTGGCTATGGGAAAAATGGCGATTATTGTGTGATTGACCCTAAATAATTGCCGCTGATGCAAAAGCGACACATCAGGATGTTATTCGTGTCATGGACGTTGCAGGGCAACTTGGCTTTGTCAA